>CANFOR010000015.1 GCA_947448675.1 Betaproteobacteria bacterium | reverse complement strand
ATGATAAAAATAGAATTCATGGCTAGGCTGGATTATGCGTTGCGCCAGCGGGCTCATTGCGTGGCTTGGTGGCCATAAACCACGCATAGGCCGCAGCCGAGCACAGGCCGTAAATGCCAAACGCCGCCTGGAAGCTGGCCACCGTGCCCCAACCGGTTGCGCCAAAGGCGTCGATGAGCAGGCCAATGCCCCACTGCACTACGAACACGCCCGAGAACACCACCAAATTAAAGCCCGACAAAGCCCGCCCCGCCATGGCCGGGGAAAAGGCCAAGGCCAGTGCCGGTTGGGCCAATGAAACAAAGCTCGATGCCATGCAAAAAACCGCCCAAGCCCATGCGGGGGTTGCGTTACCAGCTATGGTATTTATCGCTAGTACAAGCAATGCCAGGGGCATGCCACGGGCCATCAGCCAGTCGGCACCCAAGCCGCGGCGGGCCAAAGCGGGGTTGACCCAACCCCAGAGCCAAAAGGTGCCGAGCATGCACAGGTTGAGCACAAACAAGCCGGTGGCCGCGCCCAGGGCATCGGTGCCGCCAACCTTGACCATCCACGGGCCTGCCCACAGGGTTTGGATGGCCACAAAACCGCCATAGCTAAAAAATCCCAGTGGGGCCAAGCTGCGAAAGTAGGGGTGGCGCCACACCTCGGCATAGCCGCTATCTACGCTGGTCGCCTTGCTGCTTGGCGTGGCTTGGGCGCTGCGCCAAGCGGGCACCTGCCACGCCAGAGCGGCCATGGCCAAGGCAATCAGCAGTGCCAAGATGACAAACAGGCCGCGCCAGCCCAGCACGGGCATCAGCCATTGCACCGGCAGCGTCGAGGCCACCATGCCCAGCGAGCCGCTCATCAGCATCCATGAGTTGGTGCGCAGCTGCACTTCGGGCTGGAACCAGCGCCGGTAGCCCGTCAGCGGGGCCATCAGGCAAGCGCCAACGCCCATGCCACACAGCACCCGCGCCGCCACCAGCATAGGATAGCTGCGCGCGCTGGCAAAGGCCAAGCAGCCCAGCACCGCCAGGGTCAAGAAGGCCAGAATCACGCGTTTGGGGCCGTGGCGGTCGAGCCAATGGCCCAAGGGCAGTTGCAGGGCCGCAAAGCCCAAAAAATAGGCCCCCGAGAGCAGGCCCAAAGACTGGGCTGTGAGCCCAAATTCAGCGCTGAGGGTGGGCGAAATGGTGGCCGTAATGGCGCGCACCAGGGCCGAAAAAAAGTAGGCTAGCGCAAAGGCCAAAAACACCTGGCTGCCCCGGCGGGCGCTGAGCCAATCGCCTCCGTACGCTGCTGGGGTAGTCATGGCAGACGCAGACCTGAGAAGAAGGTATCTAGCGCGTCTGTGGGCAAGCCTTTGGCATCGCCCGGCACGTAGGCAGCGGCTTGAAACAGCTGGGTGCCTTTGGCAAACCATAGCGCATGCACGGTCAGCGCTTTGCCGTCAGCCCCTTGGCCTAACAAACGCAGCCCGGTTGAGCGGGGCAGGGTGCTGGGGCCGAGTTGCAGAGGCGTTGCACCGGCAATGGTCGTCAAGGCCGTAAGTGCAGGGGGCAGTGCACTGACCTGCAGCGCTTTGACCTGTGCACGGGTACTGCGTTGCCATTGTTGCAAGGTGGCGGCAAGTTGGGCCGGGTCGGCCACTTGGGCAGTGGCGATGGTGAAGGTATTGCCGTCGGCCATACAGCCCATCATGTGCACGCTGAGGGTGCGGCTCTCGGTGCCGCTTGGAAATGCCAGAGCGCGGGTGGCCTCGTCGGGCTTGCAAGGCAGTATGGCCCATAGCAGAGGCACCAGGGGCGCTTGCTCGGTGGGTGAGGCGCTGGCGTTGAGCGCAACAGCGCGCCAGTTGTAGCTGGGTGCGCAAGCGCAGAGGAGGGCGGTAGCTCCCAAAAGAATAGCTGTACAGCGTGTCAACATGCCGATAGATGATAGTTTTTAGAAGTGGGGTGGGAGCCAGATTATCGTTTGCGTAGACAATGCTTGGCATGAGTTCATTGCAAGGTATTCGCGTTCTCGATCTGTCCCGCGTGTTGGCCGGGCCCTGGTGCACCCAAACCCTGGCCGACCTGGGTGCTGACGTCATCAAAATCGAGCGGCCCCTCAAAGACGGCGTGGGCGGTGACGACACGCGTGGCTGGGGCCCGCCCTTTTTGCAGCAGAGCGATGGCAGCGACAGCGCCGAGGCGGCTTACTACTTGGGTGCGAATCGCAACAAGCGCTCGGTGACCTGTGACATTGCCCAGCCCGCAGGCCAAGCGCTGATGCGCGAGTTGGTTGCGCATTGCGATGTGTTCATTGAGAACTTCAAAGTCGGCGACATGGCGCGCTACGGCTTGGACTACGCCTCGCTCAGCGCCATCAACCCCAAGCTGGTGTATTGCAGCATTACCGGCTTTGGCCAAACCGGCCCCTACAAAGACCGCGCCGGCTACGACTATGCGGTGCAGGGCATGGGCGGTTTGATGAGCATTACCGGTGAGCGCGATGACTTGGGTGGTGGCCCGCAAAAAGTCGGCGTGGCCGTGGCCGACCTGTTTACCGGCATGTACGCCACGGTGGCGATTTTGGCGGCGCTGCGCCACGCCGAACGCACCGGCCAGGGCCAGAGCATCGACATGGCCTTGCGCGACACCCAGGTGGCCATGCTGGCGAATTTGGGCGCCAATTATTTGGTGCGTGGCCAGCAAGAGGGTAAAGTGCCGGGCCGCGCTGGCAATGCCCACCAAAACATTGTTCCCTACCAAGTGTTTGAAGTTGCGCCAGCGCCCGACGGCAGCAAAGACCACTTGATTTTGGCCGTTGGCAACGACCAACAATACTATAAATTTTGTAGCGTTGCAGGCGCACCAGAATTGGCTTCCAACCCTATGTACGCTAAAAATCAAGACCGAGTGCGCAACCGGGCGAGCTTGGTGCCGATTTTGGAAGGCATCATGAAGTCGCGCAGCAAAGCCGATTGGTTGGCGGCTTTAGAGGCTGCCAAAGTACCCTGCGGTGCGATCAATAATTTGGCCGAAGTGTTTGCCGACCCCCAAGTGCAAGCGCGCGCCATGGTGGACCATTGGCCACACCCCTTGGCGCACGATGTTCCCCTGGTGGCCAGCCCTATGAAGTTGAGCCGCACGCCGGTGTGCAAACCTGGGCAGGGAGGGTTGCCACCGCCATTGTTGGGAGAGCACACGCAAGAAGTCCTCATGGACGTACTAAACGCAACACAGGCGCGTGTAGAAAGCCTAAAAAATGCCGGGACAGTCTAAATTTGAATATACAGCGTTTGGCATATATGGTATTTTAATCAGCTTGGCGTACTGGCTACTGTTTAAATTAGTGCGCGAAGTATGTGAATGACAGCAAAATAATAGCGCACAAGGAGTGACTACGGTTATGGCGAAAGGCGGTTCGTTTAAGCAAACCTCATCGGGTGAACTGCGCGAAGGCGCGCCTTCGGTGCCTGCAGCGCCATCGGCGGACTATGGTCTGCTGGCCTCGATAGGCGCCGAGTTGGCTGGCCCGATTGCTACCATGCAATACGTGGTGCAGGAGTACGCGCGCAAGCGCAGTCTGACCGACAAACATGTTCGCTTGCTCCATGGCGCGGTAGAAGGCGCACGCAAAGTTGCTATACAAAGCCAAGACTTGGCGCGTATTGCGCAAGGTAAGATGCGCCAGTCCCATGAACGACTGAAGCTCGACGAGATACTCAAAACCGCATTGGCTGAACATGCCAAGGAGTTTCAAGGCCGTGGCGTGGAGCTGATTCAGCACATTCGCCCGATAGAGATTATCGTAGACCCTGGGCTTCTGGTTGCGCTGTTGGATGCAGCGATTGCCTGGGCGCTTACCTTGGGGCAAAAGTTAGCGGTCACTTTGGATATGAAAAATTGGCCACCACATGGCATCCTCTTGTTCAAATCGAGCCACTCTATCGCAGCCGGGAATGGCAAAGACGAGCAACCCGACACCGACAGTTTGAGTTGGCATTTGCTGCGCCAATTGGCCATGGCGATGGGTTTGTCGGCCGATCGCATTAAATCCGAAGGCGGCGTGACTTTGATGTTGGAGTTTCCGCGCACCGTTCAACAAATGGAAGGATTGACGGCCATTGAAGTAGACACCGGTTTTGACACTTTGCACACCGATTCGCGCGCATTGGCTGGAACCCGCATCTTGATCGTGACCGATGATGAGCGTTTGCGCCAAGACATTAAAGCCATTGCCCGTACCATGTCTTTGGATGTAGACATGGCGCACAGTTCCGCGCAGGCAGTGCGTGCTTGCGAACTGGACTTGCCCCACATGATTGTGATCGATGAGCGCACGCGCAACCAAGATTTCGACGAGTTGCGCCAAGACTTGCTGCGCACCAACCCCAATTTTCCATTCATCGAGATCGCCGTAGCCCCCAATGTTTTAGAAATGGCCAGTTGGATGACCGAGAGCATGGCCCGTGTCAGCCGAGACAGCATTCGCGATCAACTGCCGTCTATTTTGGCGCTGGAACTGGCTAAGACCATGTAGTTTTTAGCAGAGAGCTGCTAGCGGCTTATTTCAATGCGCCAAACACTTTAGAAAGAATAGCGCTGCCCGTGCCCACCGGGTCTTGGCGAATTTTCTTTTCTTCTTCGCCGATGATCAAGTACAGGCCATCGAGAGATTTGCCGGTCACGTATTGTTGGATATTCGAGTCTTCTTTTTTCACCAAGCCTAAACCCACGCCTTTGGAGGCGACTTGGTTGTATTTATCTGCCAGGCCCACTTTTTCAGTGGCTTTGGTGACTACGGGTAAGAATGTGGTGTTCAATGGCGTGCGGGTTTTTTCAGCAAAAAAGTTGGTGACGGAATTGTCGCCACCGCTCAAAATCTTTTTAGCGTCGTCTACGTTCATGCCGCGTACCGCGCCTACCAACAGGTCTTTGGCCATGGGCACTGCAGCCTCTGCGGCGCGGTTCATCGAGGTGACGAGCTCCTCTACCCGCTTGCCCTGGCCCAAAGACTTGAGCAGGTTTGCTGCATTGTTTAAAAAGCCGGGCAATGGAATGCGAACTTTATCGTTGCCCAAGAATCCATCCGTCTTGCCCAGCAAAGCAACGGCCGTACTGGCACCCTTTTCTAATGCAAGCTTCAAACCTTTGGCAGCATCGGCATCGGTAAGATCGCCAAGCGACAATGCATGGGCTTGCGAATAGGTAGCAAGCAGGAGCATACCCAATGTTTGGGAGCTGCTGATGTTGAACTGGCGGCGATTCATGGCAAGGCTTTCAATGAAACGAATTTTGTATGGTGCCGCAATTGCGGGCCTTTTGGCAATCGGCTTTACCTGGGCTTTCAACTGGAGGCCGCAGCCTGCGCCAAATTCGAGCTTTGTGTTGCTCGATGGTGCACATAAAACCACGGCTGACTGGGCTGGCAAGGTGACCTTGGTGCAATTTTGGGCTACCAGTTGCGCGATCTGCATGGGGGAAATGCCCAGGCTGGTCGCTACGCATCAAAAATACAGTGCGCGTGCATACGACACGATTGCAGTGTCTATGCGTTATGACCCACCGAGTAATGTGATTCACTACGTCCAGCAGCGGAAGCTGCCGTTTGCCATTGCCATAGACAACACGGGTGCGATTGCAAGGTCTTGGGGCGAAGTGGAACTTACGCCCACCCTGTTTGTGCTCAATAAGCAGGGCCGGATTGTGAAACGCTATGAAGGCGAGCCGAATTTTGCCGAGTTACATTTGCTGATAGATCAACTCCTCACGCAATCTTGAAGGAGGCTGCTTTCGGGAAGAAAAGCCTTGAAAGCCTTTAAATACGTGCGTATGTAGCTATATTATTTGTAGCTAGTGATAAGCAAATCTTACTTGGCTTTGTAAGCGTCGTGGCAGGTTTTGCAGGTGCCAGCGGTAGCGCCAAAGGCGGCTTTTGCGGTTTCCAGGTTGCCGGTTTTGGCGGCTACCAAGAGTTTGGCGGTTTCAGCTTGCAGTTTGTCGCTGTACTCTTTGAACTTGGCTTGCTCTTTCCAAATTTCGGGCTTGGCTTTGCCACCCTCAGCGCCACCGGTAAATCCTGCCCAAGGCAGGGCAGACATATAGGCCACGACCTCTGCGTTGTCAGCCAAGGCTTTGGCATCAAAGGGGATTTTCCCATTTACCATAGCGCCCATGCGACCGAAATGCTGGCCCATGACGAAGAGCGCGCCTTGGCGATACTCTTCTGCGTCTTTGGGTTTTTGAAACTGGGCGAAGGCTTGGCTAGCCAACATGCTGCTAGCGGCTACGAGCGCGATCAATGTAAATTTCTTCATGGGTTACCTCTTGAGTGTGAATGTGAATGAGCTTACCAGAGGCAGAGTGTATCGTTTGGCTGAAAGTTCTGCGGCGCATTCAAATTTTTTGTTTTGCATCAGAATAGCGACACCTGCCATTTGAGCCCATATGACCGAATCCAAGCTAAGTATTGATTTTTTGCGCCCCGAAAGCCAGGCCGAGATAGAGCAAACGCGTTCGATATTTCTAGATTACGCGCGCAGCCTGCAGGTCGATTTGTGCTTCCAAGATTTTGAAGACGAACTGGCCCTGCTTCCTGGCGACTATCAAGCGCCGGGCGGCAGCTTGCTCTTGGTTCGGGTCGACGGGGCTGTGGCTGGCTGCTGTGCCGTGCGCCCCTTAGGCAGTGCACATTACGCCAATGCCTGTGAAATGAAGCGTTTGTACGTGCGCAATGCATTCCGCGGCAAGGGCTTGGGCCGCTTGCTGGCAGAGCAAATCATGCAAGAAGCGCGGCTGATGGGCTACAGCAGCATCTTGCTAGACACGCTCGATGAAATGGAGGCCGCGCGTGCTTTGTATGAGGATTTAGGTTTTGCAGAAATTGCCCCCTACTACCATAACCCTATACCAGGGGCGCATTATTTGATGGCCGAGCTCAAAGCCTGAGCTACTGGAACTTGCTCCTTAAAGGCAAGTTCCAGCCCGTCAAAAATTAAGCAGCTTTTGCTTGTACCAGCATAGTTGCTGCATCGCTCACTTCAAACTTACCAGGGCCTTCTACGTTGAGTGTGCTGACCTTGCCGTCTTTGACGAGCATGGAGTAGCGGTTGCTGCGCAGGCCCATGCCACGGCTGGTGAGGTCTAAAGTCAGGCCAGTAGCTTGGGTGAAGGCGGCACTGCCGTCACCCATCATGCGAACTTTGCCAAGGCTTTTTTGCTCACGCGCCCAGGCGCCCATCACGAAAGCGTCGTTCACGCTAATACACCAAATTTCGTCGACGCCAGCGGCTTTGAGCTCGTCAAAGTTTTGCACATAACCAGGCACATGTTTGGCCGAGCAAGTAGGCGTAAAGGCGCCGGGAAGGGCAAATAGCGCGATGGTTTTGCCTGCGGTGGCCTTAGAGACATCAACGGCATTGGGGCCAATGCTACATCCCTCGCCTTCAACTTCTACAAATTCCATCAGCGTAGCGCTGGGCAGGGTATCTCCGACTTTGATCATGATGTATGGTTCCTTAAATGAAAAACGACCCACATTGTGGGCCGTTTTGGAAGATTGTGCAGTCAGTGCTGCAAGAAAACTTAGACTACAGCAGCTTTTTCAACTAAGCGGGTCACAACCCAGTTTTTGGTTTTGGAAATCGGGCGACTTTCGGTGATTTCGATCATGTCGCCGGTTTTGAATTCGCCCTTTTCGTCATGGGCATGGTACTTGCTCGACTTACCCACGATTTTCCCGTAAAGCGCGTGCTTAACGCGGCGCTCTACCAGAACCGTAACGGTCTTGGCACGCTTGTCACTGACGACCTTGCCGATCAAGGTGCGCTTGAGAGATTTGGTTTCTGTCATGGCGATTCCTTACTTAGCAGCTTGCTTTTGGGCAAGAATGGTCTTGGCACGGGCCACGCTGCGGCGCGTGACCTTTAGCTGTGACGTGTTGTTGAGTTGTTGCGTGGCTTTTTGCATGCGCAGACCAAAGTGGGCTTTTTGCAGCTCTTTGATTTCCGTTTGCAGACCAGCGACGTCTTTTTGGCGCAGTTCAGTAGTGTTCATGTCTGGTTCTCCTGATTACTGGCCGATCATGCGGCTGACAAAGGTGGTGCGCAGCGGCAGCTTGGCAGCAGCCAAGCGGAACGCTTCACGGGCCAACTCTTCGGGCACGCCAACGATCTCATACAGCACTTTACCGGGTTGAATTTCAGCCACGTAGTACTCTGGATTGCCCTTACCGTTGCCCATACGAACTTCAGCAGGTTTTTGCGAGATAGGCTTGTCTGGAAACATGCGAATCCAGATACGGCCACCCCGTTTTACGTGACGCGAAATCGCGCGACGTGCAGCTTCGATTTGGCGTGCGGTAAGGCGGCCACGGTCGATAGATTTGAGACCAAAGTCGCCAAACGCGACCGAACTACCACGAGTGGCAATACCGGTGTTGCGGCCCTTTTGCTCTTTGCGGTATTTGCGGCGAGCGGGTTGTAGCATGCTTATTCTCCTTTACCGTCTGTAGCGCTGGCCACAGGCGCGGCAACTTTGCGTACGCGCTTAACGGTAGTTTTTACGGCATCGCCACCAGCTTCAGCAGGCTTGTCGCTGCCATCGGTGGGGGCGGTGTTGGTGCCTGCCGGGCGACGCACACCAGGACGGGCTGGCGGACGATCACCAGTAGGACGGCCGGGGCCATCACGACGTGGACCGCGTGGACGGCGCTCTTCTTCGTTGCGGGGTTCCACAACAGCAGGAGCGTCGTTGCGACCCAGCGTATCGCCTTTGTAGACCCAGACCTTGACGCCAATCACACCGTAGGTGGTTTTGGCTTCGGAGGTGCCGTAGTCAATGTCAGCACGCAGAGTATGCAGTGGCACGCGGCCTTCACGGTACCACTCGGTACGAGCGATTTCAATACCGTTCAAGCGACCAGCAGACATGATCTTGATGCCTTGGGCACCCAGACGCATGGCATTTTGCATGGCGCGCTTCATAGCGCGACGGAACATGATGCGCTTTTCAAGCTGTTGGGTGATGCTGTCAGCGATGAGTTTGGCATCGATCTCGGGCTTGCGCACTTCTTCGATGTTTACCGCAACTGGCACGCCCAAACGGCTGGCCAGTTCTTTCTTCAGCAACTCGATGTCTTCGCCTTTTTTGCCGATAACCACACCCGGACGCGCCGAGAAAATGGTGATACGGGCATTCTTGGCTGGACGCTCGATCAAGACGCGCGACACCGCCGCGTTCTTGAGTTTAGCCTTGAGGTACTCGCGCACTTTAATGTCTTCCGCGAGCATGCCGGCAAAATCTTTATTGCTTGCGTACCAGCGGCTGGCCCAGTTACGGCTCACCGACAGGCGGAAACCGGTAGGATGGATTTTTTGTCCCATAGTCTTGCCTTGTCTTAGTTGCCAACCGTCACGTACACATGGCACGTGGGCTTGCTGATGCTGTTGCCACGGCCTTTGGCGCGTGCGGTAAAGCGCTTGAGCGTAGCGCCTTTTTCGACGTAGATGGTTTTCACCTTCAGTTCGTCAATATCTGCACCGTCATTGTGTTCAGCATTGGCAATTGCCGACTCCAGAACTTTCTTGACGATAACCGCTGCTTTCTTCTGTGTGAATTGAAGGATGTTCAGGGCTTGGCCTACTTTTTTACCGCGAATCAAATCGGCCACTAAGCGGCCTTTGTCCACTGAGAGACGAACACCTTTGAGGACTGCACGTGTTTCCATGGTCATTCCTTATTTCTTCACGACTTTTTTGTCGGCTGGGTGACCCTTGAAGGTGCGCGTCAGGGCGAATTCGCCCAACTTATGGCCCACCATCTGGTCTGTAATATAAACAGGTATGTGCTGCTTGCCGTTGTGCACAGCGATTGTCAGCCCGATGAATTCGGGCAAGATCATAGAGCGACGTGACCAAGTTTTGATTGGTTTTTTGTCCTTGTTGACTACTGCCTTGTCGGCTTTAACGACGAGGTGGTGGTCTACAAAGGGACCTTTTTTAAGTGAACGAGTCATCTGCTACCCCTTACTTCTTGCGCCGCGACACAATCATTACCTGTGTGCGTTTGTTGTTACGGGTGCGATAGCCCTTGGTCAAATTACCCCAAGGATCCACAGCATGACGGCCTTCACCAGTGCGGCCTTCGCCACCACCGTGTGGGTGGTCGATCGGGTTCATGGCCACGCCACGCACGGTTGGGCGAATACCCATCCAGCGCTTGACACCGGCCTTGCCCAATTGGCGCAAGCTATGCTCTTCGTTGGCAACCTCGCCAATCGTGGCGCGGCATTCAATGTGCACTTTACGGACTTCACCGGAGCGCATACGAACTTGTGCATAGGTACCTTCGCGAGCCAATAAGGTAGCAGAGGTTCCAGCGGAGCGCGCAATTTGTGCACCCTTGCCCACTTGCAGTTCAATGCAGTGAATGATGGATCCCACCGGAATGTTGCGAATCGGCAAGGTGTTGCCAGCGCGGATCGGCGCTTCCGAGCCACTCATCAAGCTCGCGCCAACTTCCAGGCCGCGTGGCGCAATGATGTAGCGTCGCTCACCATCGGCATAGCAAACCAAAGCAATGTGTGCAGTGCGGTTGGGGTCGTACTCAATGCGTTCGACTTTTGCCGGAATGCCATCTTTGTTGCGTACAAAGTCGACCACGCGGTAGTGGTGCTTATGTCCACCGCCTTTGTGGCGTGTTGTGATGTGACCATTGTTATTGCGACCAGCTTTTTGAAACTGTGGCTCTAACAGTGGAGCATATGGATCACCTTTGTAGAGGTGATCGCGCGTCACCTTCACCACAGCACGTTGGCCGGGCGAGGTGGGTTTCATCTTAATGACTGCCATGATTAAGCGGCCTCCCCAGCAAGGTTCAACTCTTGACCAGCCTTGAGCATGACATAGGCCTTGCGCACGTTGTCACGGCGACCCGTGGATTTGCCAAAGCGCTTGGTCTTGCCCTTGGTGTTGACCACAGAAATACCCTTCACCTCTACCTTGAACATCAGTTCAACGGCAGCTTTGATTTCGTATTTGGTGGCGTCTTGCAACACCTTGAAGGTGACGGTATTGGTCTTATCGGCAATCATGGTGGCTTTTTCCGAAACAATCGGAGCTACCAAAACTTGCATCAAACGACCTTCGTCGAATCCAGTTTTCAGATCAGACTTGCTCATGCGAACATCTCCTTGAGCTTGTCGACAGCACCTTTGGTTACCAGCACCTTTTTGTAGTGAACAAGCGAAACCGGGTCTGCATAACGCGGCTCGACGACGAGCACGTTGACCAGGTTGCGCGAAGCAAGGTACAAGTTTTCGTCAACTTCTTCAGCAATCACCAAGACGGAGTCCAGGTTCATTGCTTTGAATTTGGCTGCCAAAGATTTTGTTTTAGGCGAGTCCACCTTGATAGAGTCCACCACAGCCAAACGGCCTTCACGCGCCAACTGCGAAAAGATCGAAGCCATGCCGGCGCGATACATTTTCTTGTTGATTTTTTGCGTGAAATTTTCGTCCGGCATATTCGGGAAAATACGACCACCTCCGCGCCATAGCGGGGAAGAAGTCATACCGGCGCGAGCGCGACCCGTGCCCTTTTGCTTGAACGGCTTTTTGGTGGAGTGACGTACCTGCTCGCGGTCTTTTTGAGCGCGCGTGCCTTGGCGTGCATTGGCCTGAAAAGCCACGACGATTTGGTGAATCAGGTCCTCGTTGTATTCACGACCAAAAACGGTTTCAGGTGCATCGTACTTGGATGCCGCCTGACCTTGGTCATTTAGGAGTTCGAGCTGCATTAGTTCGCTCCTTTTGCTTTTGCCTTGATGGCTGGGCGCACGGTAACGAAACCGCCAGCAGAGCCAGGAATGGCACCCTTGATCAGCAAGAGCTGGCGAACTTCGTCAATGCGAATAACGTCAAGATTTTGGGTGGTGACCAAATCATCGCCCAAATGACCCGACATGCGCTTGCCTGGGAATACACGACCGGGATCTTGCGCCATAGAAATCGAACCAGGCACATTGTGCGAACGGCTATTGCCGTGCGATGCGCGTTGTGATTTGAAGTGGTGGCGCTTGATGGTGCCGGTGAATCCCTTGCCGATGCTGGTACCTTGCACATCGACCTTTTGGCCCACTGCAAATACGGCATTGACAGTAACGGTAGCGCCAGCTGCATATTGGGCAGCAGTATCGGCGGTAACGCGGAATTCTTGAATGATTTCGCCAGCTTCAACACCTGCTTTAGCAAGGTGCCCAGCGGCAGGCTTGGTGACGCGCGAAGCTTTTCGTGCGCCGAATGTGACCTGCAAGGCCACATAGCCGTCGTTCTCCTGGGTTTTCACTTGGGTCACGCGGTTGTTGGATACGTCCACTACCGTAACGGGAATCGAGTCCCCTTCATCGGTGAAGAGGCGCATCATGCCCACTTTGCGACCCAATAACCCTAAGCGATTGCTCAGACTCATTGGTTTCTCCGTAACTTCCACCGCTGCCACTTCAATTGGCGACAGACGTTTTGCGTGAAAGACTGTTAGTAAAACTCGGCCCAAATTGGGCAGAGCTATAAATTATAGCGCGCCTGGCTTTTAAATGCAAGACGCGCTATGCGTTTTCTACTGTAATTTGATTTCGACGTCCACGCCGGCCGGCAGATCGAGTTTCATCAAGGCGTCGACTGTTTTGTCGGTTGGGTCCACGATGTCCATCAGGCGCTGGTGCGTGCGGATTTCAAACTGGTCACGGCTCGTTTTGTTGACGTGTGGTGAGCGCAGAATGTCAAAACGCTTCATGCGGGTTGGCAAAGGCACAGGGCCTTTGACAATCGCGCCGGTGCGCTTTGCGGTGTCGACAATCTCTGCAGCGGATTGGTCGATCAATTTGTAGTCAAACGCCTTCAGGCGGATGCGAATTTTTTGCTTGGTTGACATGTTGATTCCTTAAGCAATAATTTTCGCGACCACACCGGAGCCCACGGTTTTGCCACCCTCGCGGATTGCAAAGCGCAGACCTTCTTGCATGGCAATCGGGTTGATCAACTTGACGGTGATCGACACGTTGTCGCCTGGCATTACCATCTCTTTGCCTTCTGGCAACTCAATCGCACCGGTCACGTCCGTGGTACGGAAGTAGAACTGGGGGCGGTAGTTGTTGAAGAAAGGCGTGTGGCGGCCACCTTCGTCTTTGGACAGCACATACACCTCTGCGGTGAAATGGGTGTGGGGCTTGATCGAACCGGGCTTGCACAGCACTTGGCCGCGCTGCACGTCTTCGCGCTTGGTGCCGCGCAAGAGAATACCCACGTTGTCACCTGCCTGGCCTTGATCGAGCAGCTTGCGGAACATCTCCACGCCTGTGCAGATGGTCTTTTGGGTGTCGGCAATGCCAACGATCTCGATCTCTTCACCGACTTTGACGATGCCGCGCTCGACGCGGCCAGTCACCACAGTACCACGGCCAGAGATGGAGAACACGTCCTCCACAGGCATCAAGAAGGCACCGTCAATGGCGCGCTCTGGCTGGGGAAAGTAGGTGTCCATGGCGTCGGCCAGCTTCATGATGGCCTCTTCGCCCAATGGGCCCTTGTCGCCCTCCATGGCCAGCTTGGCTGAGCCGTGGATGATGGGAGTGGCATCGCCTGGAAAATCGTACTTGTCGAGGAGCTCGCGCACTTCCATTTCAACCAGCTCCAAGAGCTCGGCGTCGTCGACCATGTCGCACTTGTTTAGGAACACGATGATGTGGGGTACGCCCACTTGGCGAGCCAACAGGATGTGCTCGCGGGTCTGGGGCATGGGGCCGTCAGCAGCGGAACAGACCAAAATAGCGCCATCCATTTGGGCTGCGCCAGTGATCATGTTCTTGACATAGTCGGCGTGGCCCGGGCAGTCTACGTGGGCGTAGTGGCGGTTGGCGGTTTCGTATTCAACGTGGGCGGTGTTGATGGTAATGCCGCGCGCTTTTTCTTCGGGCGCCGCATCGATTTGGTCGTAAGCCTTGGCTTCGCCACCAAATTTGGCCGACAACACGGTGGTAATGGCCGCCGTTAAGGTGGTCTTGCCATGGTCTACGTGCCCAATGGTGCCCACGTTCACGTGGGGCTTGGTACGCTCAAATTTTCCTTTTGCCATTTCTAATCCTTAAAAAGAACAATGCCCGTAACTGTTTAACGTCTCCAACAAGAACCTCGCTACGGGCAGCGGGCTCACCACACAGGGTGGCGTCGAAGACAAAACCTCTCAACACTACACGTCCAGTCCTGCTACCGCTAGTGAACCGGCTTCGCCGGGCCCTATACGGCGCCCCTTGAGGGGGAAGCGGCAAAGCCGCTTCGGGGGTGGGCCTTATTTAGCCCGTGCCGACACAATGGCCTCAGCCACATTGCGAGGGGCTTCGCTATAGTGTTTGAATTCCATGGTGTAGGTCGCACGGCCCTGGCTCATGGAGCGCAAAGTTGTGGAATAGCCAAACATTTCAGACAAAGGTACTTCTGCCTTGATGGCTTTACCGCCACCAACCATGTCTTCCATACCTTGGACCATGCCGCGACGTGAGGATAAATCGCCCATCACGTTACCGGCGTAGTCTTCTGGTGTTTCCACTTCAACCGACATCATCGGCTCCAAGATTACCGGCTGGGCCTTGCGGCAGCCTTCTTTGAAGCCAAAAATGGCGGCCATCTTGAAGGCCAGCTCATTCGAGTCCACATCGTGGTAGGACCCGAAGTGCAGAGTGACTTTGACGTCCACAACAGGGTAGTTGGCCAACACGCCTTGGGTCACGGCTTCGTTGATGCCCTTTTCCACCGCAGGGATGTACTCGCGCGGCACCACGCCACCCTTGATGGCGTCGATAAATTCAATGCCTTTGCCTGGTTCGTTGGGCTCGATCTTGAGCACCACGTGGCCGTATTGGCCCTTGCCACCGGACTGGCGCACAAACTTACCTTCAGCGTCTTCGACCGTCTTGCGAATGGTCTCGCGGTAAGCCACTTGGGGCTTGCCCACGTTGGCCTCCACGCCGAATTCGCGTTTCATGCGGTCGACAATAATTTCCAAGTGCAGCTCACCCATACCAGCGATGATGGTCTGGCCGGACTCTTCGTCAGTACGCACACGGAAGGAAGGATCTTCTTGTGCTAAACGGTTTAGGGCAATACCCATCTTCTCTTGGTCAGCCTTGGTTTTGGGCTCTACAGCCTGCGCAATCACAGGCTCAGGGAAGACCATGCGCTCGAGCATCACAATGTGATCAGGGTCGCACAGGGTTTCGCCGGTGATCACGTCTTTGAGGCCAATGCAAGCAGCAATGTCGCCAGCCACAATTTCGTCCACCGGCTCGCGGGCGTTGGCGTGCATTTGCACAATACGGCCGATTCGCTCTTTTTTCCCCTTGATCGGGTTGTACACGCTGTCGCCAGACTTGAGCACGCCGGAATACACGCGCACAAAGGTGAGCTGACCCACAAACGGATCGGTCATCAGCTTGAACGCTAGGGCAGAGAATTTTTCTTTGTCGTCGGCCTTGCGGGTGGTGGGCTGCTCGTCTTCATCCATGCCTTTGACGGGTGGAATGTCCACCGGGCTGGGCATGTACTCGATGACCGCGTCCAACATAGCTTGCACGCCTTTGTTTTTAAACGCAGAGCCGCACAACATGGGCTGGATTTCGCCTGCAATGGTGCGCTGGCGAATAGCTGCCTTAATTTCCAACTCAGTCAGCTCAGTGCCTTCCAGGTATTTGTTCATTAGCTCTTCGCTGGCTTCGGCTGCGGCTTCAACCAATTTTTCGCGGAACTCAGCAGCTTTTTCGGTCAAGTCAGCAGGAATTTCACCATAGGTGAAGGTCACGCCCTTGTCTTCTTCGCTCCAGAGGATGGACTTCATCTTGACCAAGTCCACCACACCGGCGAATTTTTCTTCAGCGCCAATAGGGATTTGCAAAGGCACGGGATTGGCCTTCAAGCGCAGCTTCATCTGGTCATAGACCTTGAAGAAGTTGGCGCCGGTGCGGTCCATCTTGTTGACAAAAGCCAAACGCGGAACGCGGTACTTATTGGCTTGACGCCAAACGGTCTCGGATTGTGGCTGTACGCCGCCCACAGCGCAGTAAACCATGCACGCACCGTCCAGCACGCGCATAGAACGCTCGACCTCAATGGTGAAGTCTACGTGGCCTGGGGTGTCAATGATGTTGATGCGGTGCTCGTCGAAGGTTTTGCCCATGCCCTTCCAGAAACAGGTGGTCGCAGCCGAGGTGATCGTGATGCCACGCTCTTGCTCTTGCTCCATCCAGTCCATGGTGGCCGCGCCATCGTGCACTTCGCCGATTTTGTGGTTTACGCCGGTATAGAACAGCACGCGCTCGGTCGTGGTGGTCTTGCCAGCGTCAATGTGGGCAGAAATGCCAATGTTGCGATAACGCTCAATAGGGGTAGCGCGTGCCATGAAAGGCTCCTTGAAAAATGAAGATCTGTGTGTCGGTTATACCGGGCTAGCACTACAAGCGAATTGCAGTGCGCCCGTCCGAGCCGCTGGAATTTAGAAGCGGAAGTGCGAGAAGGCCTTGTTGGCCTCTGCCATGCGGTGAACTTCGTCACGCTTTTTCATAGCACCGCCACGGCCTTCGGTGGCTTCCATCAATTCGTTGGCCAAACGCAGGGCCATGGACTTTTCGCCACGTTTGCGCGCAGCTTCTTTGATCCAGCGCATTGACAGTGCCAGGCGGCGCACAGGGCGCACTTCCACAGGCACTTGGTAGTTAGCCCCCCCGACGCGGCGCGATTTGACCTCCACCATAGGCTTCACATTGTTGATGGCCATGGTGAAGGCTTCGACGGGGTCTTTGCCAGGGTTCTTTTTCTCGATAAACTCCAAAGCGCCATAAATAATGCGCTCGGCGACGGCTTTTTTGCCGCCTTCCATGATGACGTTCATGAACTTCGAGAGTTCGACATTGCCGAATTTGGGGTCCGGCAGAATTTCACGTTTAGGGACTTCGCGACGACGTGGCATAGTTTCACCTCTTTGCTTCAGTTGGCGTCTTTGCAGACACCGCGAAAGCCACAACAGCTTTCACTTACTCGACCCACCCAGACGATTCTGAGCTTCGGGTCACTACGCTGGTTCACCGCGCCACGCGGGAAACAGCACCTTTTTAACCTCGAAAACCGACAGGCTTTATTTAGCCTTCGGCTTTTTCGCACCGTACTTGGAGCGCGACTGCTTGCGGTCTTTCACGCCTTGCAAGTCGAGCGAACCACGCACAATGTGGTAGCGCACACCGGGCAAGTCTTTGACACGACCGCCGCGAACCAGCACTACGCTGTGTTCTTGCAAGTTGTGGCCTTCGCCGCCGATGTAGGAAATGACTTCAAAGCCGTTGGTCAAACGAACTTTGGCGACTTTACGAAGGGCCGAGTTTGGCTTCTTCGGCGTTGTGGTGTACACGCGAGTGCACACGCCCCTACGCTGTGGGCTGTTTTGCATCGCAGGGCTTTTGGACTTGGTCGTTTCGACCTCGCGCCCCTGACGCACTAGCTGGTTAATGGTTGGCATGGAATAAAACGTCCCTAAACGTCTAAAGATATTGCAAAAAATTGCGAAAACGAAACTTCCCGCCCCAAAAGCGGAGAAGCCTTCTAGTATAACCTGGAGCCAGATTGGCCGCAAGCCTATGCGACGCAAGCGCGGCAAACCAGCATCGCCAAGCGTTGCAAAGCCGCCCAAGGGTCGTGCGGCCAGTCGGCCTGGCGCAGGCCTTTGACGATGCCGTCCACCACATGTGCCGCATGCAGCCATTGCGCAAGTGTGGGCTCACTGGTGCGCTGGAGCGCGCGCTCATAGAGCTTTTCTTTCATGCCCCAGACGCGGTTCTCGCGCAGGGCCATGGGCAGGGGGCGGCCCGCGCTGACGGCGTCTTTGACGCGCTTCAAGCCGCGAATGTCTTCGCTAAGCGCCCAATGCACCAGCACCGCCGCCTCTCCCTCGGCTTGCAAGCCGTCGAGCATGCGCTGCACACGGGCCACCTGGCCGCCGAGCACGGCTTCTGCGAGCTTGAACACGTCGTAGCGCGCCACATTGAGCACAGCGGCTTCGACCTCGTCAAAGACCAGCTCGCGCGGCGTGCCGGGGCTGGCGGGGTAGAGCAAGGCCAGCTTGCGAATCTCTTGGTCGGCGGCCAGCAAATTGCCCTCGACGCGGTCGGTAAAAAACTGCAGGGTGCGCTGGCCTTCTACGCCCGCCTGCACGCGCAGGCCTTGGGCTTGCATGCGCTGAGCAATCCACGCGGGCAGCTGGGCGCGCTCGACCGACTCGATGCGCAGGCTCACGCCAAAACTCTCGAGTGCCGCAAACCAGGCGCTGCTTTGCGTGGCTTTGTCTAGGCGCGGCAGCAGCACCAAGCTGAGTGTGCTGTCATTGCCCTGGGCCAACTCGGCAATTTGCTGCAAAACGGCGCTGCCGTCTTTACCGGGTTTGCCACTGGGTACGCGGATCTCGACAATTTGCTTGTCAGCAAACAGGCTGAGCGAGCTGCCGCTGGCCAGTACGGTGCCCCAGTCGAAGTGGGCGCCAGCAACGCTGTGTACGCTGCGCTCGGTATAGCCTTGCTGGCGGGCGGTGGTACGTATGGCGTCTGCGGCTTCTTGCACCAGCAGCACCTCGTCGCCATGCAGGGTATAGAGGCTTTTCAGCCCCCGTTCCAGGTGAGCGCCAAGCTGGGCGGGTGCGAGCTGCATGGCCCTTACAAGCTGGGCAATGCGGCCAAACGGCGCATCAGCTGCTGCACAATGTCGCTCTGCATATTGCGGTAGAGCAGGCCTTCTTCGGCCTCTTTCGACAACACCACCGACTCGTTGAAGCTGATGTCGCGCTGCTGCACGATTTCGCTGTTGGCGATCAACTCTTTGCCATCTTTGCCGCGCAACGCAAAGCGCAGGCGCAGGCGCAGTTTGAACTCGCGCACTGTGCCTGCGGTGGTCACGCCCACCACGACTTTTTCACGCTGCTCTTGCAAAATCTCTAGCACCACGTCGGCCGTGGTAGCCAGCTTGGCGTCGGTCACCAGGCGCACGTCGCCATTGGCGGCAATCGAGCGGCGAAATTCAGCGCCCAAGGCTGAGCCCTCGGCCCAGCCGGTGTACAGCGTGGCAAAGGCGAACTTGGGCGTGCGGCGCAGCTCAAAACCACAGGCGGCCAAAGCCAGGCTGGCACTGGTGGCAAGGAGCCAGCGGCGCTGTTGCATCACAGCACCACGTTGACCAAACGGCCTGGCACCACAATCACTTTTTTGGCAGCTGCGCCCTTGGCGAAGCTGGTGAAGGCCTCGCAGACCAAAGCGGCTTGTTCAATCGCCTCTTTGCTAGCGCCCGCAGCCACCACCAAAGAGCCGCGCAGCTTGCCGTTGACCTGCAGCATCAGCTCGATTTCGTCTTGCTGCAGCGCGGCTTCGTCTACCTTGGGCCAGGGCGCGTCGAGCAAATCGCCCTGCTGGGCTGCGTAACCCAGGCCCTGCCACAGGGTGTGGCAAATGTGCGGCGTAGCCGGGTAGAGGCAGCGCAGCAAAATGCCAAAGCCCTCGGCAAGCACAGCCTTGGCGTCCTGGCTGCCGTCGTTTTTAAAGTCTTCCAGCGCGTTGAGCAGCTTCATGGCGCCGCTGACCACGGTGTTGTATTGCATGCGCTGGTAGTCGTAGTCGACTTGCTTCAAAATCGCATGCACTTCGCGCCGCAAGGCCTTGGCTTCTTTGCCAAAACTTCCTGCAACGCCCGTGGTTACTGCGTATGCAGCTATGTTATTTGTAGCGTTTAGCTTTGCGCCAAAATTCCACACGCGGCGCAAAAAGCGGTAACTGCCTTCTACCGCCGCGTCGTTCCACTCCAACGTGGCCTCGGGCGGGGCGGTGAACATCATGTACAGGCGGGCCGTGTCCGCGCCGTATTTGTCGATCAAGTCTTGCGGGTCTACGCCATTGTTTTTGCTCTTGCTCATGGTGGTCACGCCGCCGTAGTCCACCGCTGAGCCGTCGCTTTTGAGCTTGGCGCCGACGATCTTGCCCGCCTCGTCGTGCACATGCTCTACGTCGTGCGGCCAAAAATAGTCGATGCCGCCGCTGGGCGCTTTGCGTGAGTACACATGGTTGAGCACCATGCCTTGGCAGAGCAGTTTGTCAAACGGTTCGTCGAAAGTAACCAAGCCGAGGTCACGCATGACTTTGGTCCAAAAGCGTGCGTACAGCAGGTGCAAGATGGCATGCTCAATGCCGCCAATGTACTGGTCCATGCCGCCGCGTTGCTTGCCGTTGGTATTGCCAGCCGCTGCGCTGCCCATCCAGTACTGGGTACCACCTGCGACCATGCTGCTGGCATTCTGCGGGTCGCAGTAGCGCATGAAGTACCAGGAGCTGTCGACAAAGGTGTCCATGGTGTCAGTTTCGCGCCGCGCGGCTTTGCCGCAGACGGGGCAGACCACGCCCGCATGGAAGCCCACATGCTTGTGCAGCGGGTTGCCCGAGCCGTCGGGCACGCAGTCTTGCGGCAAGACCACGGGCAGGTCTTTCTCGGGCACGGGCACCGCGCCGTGCTCATCGCAGTGGATGATGGGAATCGGCGTGCCCCAGTAGCGCTGGCGGCTCACGCCCCAGTCGCGCAGCCGCCAAGTGGTTTTTTTCTCGCCGTCGGCGACTTGCTTGAGGTCGGCGGCAACGGCTTCGACACAGGCTTTGAAGCCCAGACCGTTGTATTTGCCGCTGTTGATGGCCAGGCCGGTTTGTTTGTCAGCGTACCAGTCTTGCCACTGCGCTGCGTCATAGCTTTTGCCCGGCACGTCCACTACCTGTTGGATGGCCAGTTTGTATTTGCTTGCAAAAGCCAAGTCGCGCTCGTCATGCGCAGGCACACCCATCACCGCACCGTCGCCATAACCCATGAGCACGTAGTTGCCGACCCACACTTCGATGGGCTCGCCGCTCAAAGGGTGCTTGACGAAAAGGCCGGTGGCCACGCCTTCCTTTTCTTTGGTGGCCAGCTCGGCTTCGGTCGTTCCACCCGCTTTGAGTGCTTCAATTTTAGTAGCTAACAACGCAGATCTGGCGCCCGCTTCCAGGGCAATGGGGTGTTCTGGCGCGACGGCCACAAAAGTCACACCCATGATGGTGTCGGCCCGGGTGGTGAAGACGAACATCTTGCCGCCCTGCACCAGTTCGCCCGCTTCGTTTTTGATCTCATGCGGGAAGGCAAAGCGCACGCCCTCACTCTTGCCGATCCAGTTTTCTTGCATCAGCTTGACGCGCTCGGGCCAGCCGGGCAGGCCGTTTTGCACATGCTCCAGCAGCTCGGGAGCGTACTGGGTGATGTTGAGGTAGTAGCCCGGAATCTCGCGCTTCTCTACCGGCGCGCCGGTGCGCCAGCCCTTGCCGTCGATCACCTGCTCGTTGGCCAGCACGGTTTGGTCGACCGGGTCCCAGTTGACGATTTGCGTCTTGCGGTAGGCAATGCCTTTTTCCAGCATCTTCAAAAAAAGCCACTGATTCCACTGGTAGTAGCTGGCGTCGCAGGTGGCGACCTCGCGGCTCCAGTCGATGGCCAAGCCCATGGCCTGCATCTGCTGCTTCATGTAGGCGATGTTGTCGTAGGTCCACTTGGCTGGCGGCACTTTGTTCTTCATGGCCGCGTTTTCGGCGGGCAGGCCAAAGGCGTCCCAGCCCATGGGCATGAGCACGTTGTAGCCCTGCATGCGCAGCTGGCGCGCCAGCATGTCATTGATGGTGTAGTTGCGCACATGGCCCATGTGCAGCTTGCCGCTGGGGTAGGGCAGCATCGAACAGGCGTAGTACTTGGGCTTGGGGCTGCCCTGCGCGTCGAGAGTGTGCTCGCTCACCTGGTAGGCGTTGCTGGCGTTCCAGTGGCCTTGGGCGGCTTGTTCAAGGGCTTTGTGGTCGTACTTGTCTTGCATGGGGAGATACGGAATCGTCAAAAATTCAAAAATTCAAAAATGGTTTCGGGGCTTGGGCTTCAGGGCTTGCTATCGGCCACAAAGCCAATGCGGCTGAGCCCGGCTTTTTGCGCCACGCCCATCACTTCCACAATACGGCCATAGGGCACGGCGGCATCGGCGCGCAGCTGCACTTCGGTGTCAGGGTTGAGTTTGGCGCTGGCCGCCAAAGACTGCGCCAAAGCGGGCAGTTCAATGGCCGTGTCGTTTAAAAAAACCTGGGCCGATTTGTCGACCACCAAACTCACAAACTTGGGTGCATTGCTGCTGCTGGCGGCATCGCTTTTGGGCAGATCAAGCTTGATCGAGCTGCTCATGAGCGGCGCAGTGATGATGAAGATCACCACCAAGACCAACATCACGTCCACCAAGGGCGTCATGTTGATCTCGCTCATGGGCTGGCTGCCCGCGCTGCGCTCTAATTTGCCAAAGCCCATGCGCGCCTCACTCGGCCTTGACGTCGTGCTGGGCAAACAGCTCGCGCAGGTCGCGCGCAAAGCCCTCTAGCTCGGCCTCGATGGTGGCAATGCTGCGCCCCAGCACGTTGTAGGCCAGCACCGCCGGAATGGCCACGGCCAAACCCGCTGCCGTCATGATCAGCGACTCGCCCACCGGGCCGGCAATTTTGTCGATGCTAATTTGCCCCGCTGCCGAGATGCCCACCAGCGCGTGGTAGATGCCCCAAACCGTGCCCAGCAGGCCCACAAAAGGCGCGGTAGAGCCCACGGTGGCCAGTAAAACCTGACCGTATTGCAGCTTGTAGAGCACAGCATGCAATGCGTCGCGCAGGCGGCGCGTGAGCTGCTGGCTTTTGTCGCCACTGGCCGCGAGCGAACCCGCGTAGTTGGGTTGTGCTGCTAAATTGGTAGCGGACAATAAAGGCAGGACAAGCGCTTCCCGGTCAAAGGCTTGTAGGCTGCGCTGGGCATCGGCCACGCTGGGGGCCTGCCAAAAGGCGACTATCGAGCGCGCCACGTCACCGCGCGAGCGCTGCAGCAGCCAGGCTTTCCACAAAATCAGCACCCAGCTTGCCACCGACATCAGCAGCAAGAGCACGGCCACGAATTTGCTGATGCCATCGCCCTGCAAAATAAAGTCCAGCGCCT
>CANFOR010000014.1 GCA_947448675.1 Betaproteobacteria bacterium | reverse complement strand
CTTGCTCGCCAATGCGCGCCAGCTCCAGGGCCATGCGCGGGGTAATTTCTGCGGGCTTGAGCACCACTGGGCAACCCGCCGCCAGCGCGGGCGCGAGCTTTTGCGCGTCGCTGGCAATGGGCGAGTTCCAGGGCGTGATGGCCGCCACCACCCCAATGGGCTGGTGCGTGCCCATGCTGATGAAGTCGCCGCGCGAGGGGGTGATCTGCTCTTCCAGCGTTTCGCAGCAGGCCGCAAAGTACTGGAAGGTGCCCGCCGCGCTGGCCACCAGGGCACGGGTTTCGCTGATGGGTTTGCCGTTGTCTAGGCGCTGCAACTGGGCCAGCTCTTCGGCGCGGGCGCGAATGCCTGCCGCCACATTGTGCAAAAGCATGGCGCGCTGGTGGGCTTTCAGGCCCGCCCAGCTGGGCAGATGGCGCGCGGCTTCGGCTGCCTGCACGGCGTGGTCGACATCGGCCACGCTGCAAGCATGGAGCTCGGCCACGGTAGAGCCGTCGGCTGGGTATTCGGTGCTGTAGCGCGGGCCGCCGCCGTCGCGCCATTGGCCAGCAATAAAACTTTGCAGATGCGCGATGGGGCGGCTTGGCGTGGGCGTGGGCGACTGTTGGGACATAGCGGCTTGTGTGGGTGCGCTGGCGATGCCGTTTAAATGGTCAAACCCGCTGCGCGGTTGTGCAAAAACCGCAGCGCGCTGAGCACAGTGAGGGCCGAGGTTTTGGGGTTACCCGCCAAGGGCTTGCCGCGCAGCTCTATGCGCAGCTCGCCAAAGGCACCCTTGGCGTAAATTTCGTGGACATTCTCGCTCACATTCGGGTCGGCCAGCAGGCGCACACGGGTGGCGTCGAGGCCCAAACCGGCCAGGGCCACGGTGGCCGCTACGTTGGCGTTCTTTGGGTACAAGCGTGCAGCCTCGCGCGCACTTGCTTCTAAAATGATAGCTGTCTTCGCAGGTTCTGCGCGGCTTGTGAGCGTTTTCTCTTCTGAAATACCACCCAAAGCCCAGGCCGATGGCGGTTTGCGCCCGGTGTAGGTCACCTCGCTCAAGCCCGCCGATCGCGCTGCGGCAATCGCGTCGATGCCGCCTATGGCACCGGCCAAAAGGTGCACCTGGGTGTGCCCCGCCAGGGCGGCGGCTTCTAGCTGTTCGGGCAGGCCGGGCTCGGCCAAGGCCCCCACCGATAAAACCGCGCATTCCACGCCCCGGGCCAGCGCGGGCAGCACATGTTCGAGCAGCGCCGCGTGGCCTGCGCACTCCAACACCAGCGTTGCGTCCAGCGGCACGGCAGACACGGCTTGTGCAAGCTGCAGCGCGGTATTGGCGCTATTGGCTTGCAAGGCTAGCGGGGGTGGGCCAGCGCTTGCCACCTTCGCATCCAAGGCCAACTGTGTCGCCGCCACGCTCGCGGGCCGCACCACCACATAGCGCACGCGCAGGCTGGCGTGGCCCGCCAGGCGCTGCAGCAGGGCTTGGGCAATGGCGCCGTAGCCGATGAGGGTGATGTCGATCATGGTTTTTGCGGTGGCCCGGCAAAGTGCTGGGCAAAGGGACCCCAAGCGGCCATGTTGACCTCGACCATCACCGGGCCGCGCAGGGGCATGACCTGCTGCAGCACAGCGCTGGCTTGCTCAGGGGCCGTTAGCTCAAAATGCGCCACTTGCATGCTGGCGCAGAGCTGCGCCAAGTGCGGGGTATGCAAGTCCACATAACAATGGCGGCCACCGTAGAGCGCGTCTTGGATGTTTTTGATCACGCCATAACGGCTGTCGTTCATCACGATCAACAGCAAGTCGGCCTGTTCTTGCACGGCACAGGCCAGCTCGCCCAGGTTGAGCATGAGGCCGCCGTCGCCCACCAAGACCAAGGTTTTGCGGCCCAGGCCGTGTGCGGCATTGGCCACAGCTGCGCCAATGCCCATGGCCAGGCCTTGGCCAATGCCACCGCCCAGCGCGTGCACACCGGCGCGCGGGTGGTCGAGCGCGGGCGCGCGGTTGCCCCACATGGTGTTGGACAAGGTAATGTCGCGCACCCACCAGCAGCCGCGCTCGGCAATGCCTTCTACGGCCCGCTTCAAGGCCACATAAGGGCCGAGTGCGCCGTCTACCTGCGCCTGCGCGGCGGCGCGGGTGCGCTGCACGTCGGTGGCGAGCTGTGGGTCGATCTGCATGCGGCCTTCTAAGCGGTCGGCCAAGGCGTTGAGCGTGAGCGCAGCGTCGCCTTGCACAAAATATTCGGAGCTGTAGCCCCGGTTCTGCGCCAGCGCGTTGGCGTCGATGCGCAAGCGCTTGGCGGGCAGCTGGAGCTTATAGCCTAGGGTCTCGTTGCTGCGCAGGCGCGTACCCACAGCCAGCATGGCGTCGACCGTGGCGTAAAAGGCCTCGCTGGCTTTTTGCAGGTTGTGCGCGCCCAGGCTTTGCGCATGGCCCTCGGGCACAATGCCACGCCCCTGCACCGAGCTGACCACGGCCCAGCCCATGCGCAGCAAGCGCTGTACCGCCGCGCCCGCGCCGCGTGCGCCACCGCCTAAGTAGAGCAGGGGGCGTTGGGCTTGCAGCAGACGTTGGGCCAAGGCTTCTACTGCGGCAGCTTGCGGCGGCACCTGCGCCACGCTGGGCACACCTACGCTGGCCAGCTCTGCGGGCAGTTCCATCAACAGGGCCTGCACGTCGATGGCGATCTCGATGCTCACCGGACCACAAGGCGGCGTGAAGGCCACGCGCACCGCCTCGCGCAGGGTTGCCAGGGCGGTCTCGGGGTTGCGGATGCGATAGGCCGCTTTGCCCACCGCGCGCAGCATGCCGAGTTGGTCTTGCGCCTCGTGGATAAAACCCAGGTCGCGGTCTAGATAGGCCGACTCGATTTGGCCGGTTAAGTGCAAAAGCGGCGTGCCCGCAGTGAGCGCCTCCACCATGGCCCCCGCCGCATTGCCGCAGCCGGTGCCGGTGCTGGTGACGCACACGCCCAGCGTGCCGCTGACGCGCGCTGCGGCATCGGCCATATTGCAAGCCCCGGCCTCGCCGCGCGCCGACACGAAGCGCAGCTTGCCGCGCCGATGGAAGGCGTCGAGCATGGGCATGTTGTGGATCGAGATCACACCAAAGGCGGTGCGCACGCCGCATTGCTCTAAAAAGCGGGCGATGAGTTCGCCCACGCTGATGCGGGCTACAGCGTCGCTAGGGGTGTGGGTGGTCGTCATGCTGCTCGCAAAATGGGGCTTGGTGCGCCTGCGCCGCCATGGCCCAAACGCTGGGTGAGTTGCTGCGCGGCGGCGCGCACTTGCGCTACCAGCAACGTGGCTTGCGCGGCCTCAAGGTGCTGGGCGGGCACCGTGATGCTAATGGCGGCCACCAGCTCGCGCTGGGCATTGAACACTGGCGCGGCAATGGTGGAAATGCCGGGCTCGTAAGCGCCCTGGCTGATGCCGAAACCCTGCTTGGCAATGAGCTGCACCATGCTGTGCAATTGCGCGCGGCTGGTGGGCGTTTGCGCGGTGTAGGCAATCAAGGGTTCTTGCGGGTAGAGAGAGCGCAACGCGGCCAAATTGTGCCCCGCCAACAAGACCCGGCCCAGCACCGTGGCGTGGGCAGGCAGGCGCGCTCCGACTTGCACAGAGTGAAACAAGGCATTGCGTCCGACCACCTTGGCCACAAACACCACCTCGGGGCCGTCGCGCACCACCACATGGGCCGAGTAGCCGGTCTGCTCGCAGAGCGCGGCAATCACGGGGCGGCCCAGCTCGGCCAGCTCCATCGAGGCCAAATATTCAAAGCCCATGCGCAGCACACCCAGGCCCAAATGAAAACCCACGCCGTCGGCGCTGCGCTCGACAAAACCCATTTGCTCCAAAGTACACAGCATGCGAAACACCGAGGCGCGCGGCCAACCAAACTTGCGCGCCAGGTCGGCACTGGTGTGGCTACGCTCGCTGTGGCTGAAGGCCTGCAGCAACTGCAGGCCACGCTGCAGCGCAGGCACGGTGTAGCGCTCGGTTTCGGCAAGGCTGCTCATGGGTGGACCTGTGTGTGGTTTGCCAGCACCCTTACCTGCACATCTGGCGGCTTCTGTGCCCGTACTTGTTCGTGCAGCAACTGGTTGACCGCCACGGCCCCTTCTAGCGCGCAGGCATGGCCTACCGCACCCAAGCCCACATAAGGCGCGCCAAAGGCCTTGGCAAGGCCTTGGCAAGCCTCTTGCGAGGTGATGCTGTCTGCGCTGCCACTGGCCACTACCAGCGGGCATTGCAGGCCCGCTAGGCTGCTTGCCAAGTCGGCATCCGCCAGCATATGGGCGGCCTGGGTGTAGCCTGCGGGGTCGATCTGGGCCATCGTGCTTTGCACGTAGGCAAGCTGCTCGGCGCTGGCCCGTGGTGAGAGCATGGCTGCGCCGCGTTGGTGCGCCATACCCTGGGGGCCTAACGCGGCCAAGGCTTGCAAACGGCCCTGCAGCTTGCTTTGGCGCAGCGCGGCGTCGGCGCGACCATAGCCCGGCGCAGGTGCGAGCAGGCACAGGCTGCGCACGCGGCCTGCTTGCAGCTGGGCTGCGGCCGCCGCCATGAGCGCACCCAAAGAATGGCCGACCAAGTGGATTTTTTGCAGGCCGAGTGCGTCCAGCCAAGCCCATAGACGCTGGGCATAGTCTTGCGCGCCGGGCTGGGCCATGGCCAAGGCTTGGCTGGCGCCGTACCCGGGCGCATCCCAGGCCAGCAAGCGGCAGGGCAGGCTGGCGTTTTGTGCGGCCCGCAATTGCTGCAACCAACTGCCAGAGGCCGAGCCAATGCCGTGCAACAAGACCATGGCCGCTGCCGTTTGCGCGCCCGCTTCACGCCAGGCCACCGTGCCGCTGGCCGTGGCCACGGTGTGCGTGGCAAAGCCCGCTAGCTGGGTTTGCAAAATGCTCTGCTCTGGCATGGTTTTAGAGGATGAAAACGGCTGATAGGCGCATAGAATATGCGATTAACGCTTCAATTTTGATAGCGCTGAGCCCGGCGGATAAACCGGTCGAATGGGGTTGGCCGAACCCAGCATGACGCACATAAGCGCGTCTTCTTCGCCCACGTTTTGCTCTTCGCGGTAAACGCCCGGCGGGATGCAAATGAAGTCGCGCTCGTGCAGCAGCACCTCCCAGCGCTGGCCGTCTTTTTCACACACCACCCGCATGCTGCCGCGCAAAATGAAAAAGCTCTCTTCCACGTCGTAGTGGATGTGCGAGGGACCAATATGGCCCGCAGGAATCACCATGGTAGAAAAGGTGTGGTGGGCGGCGGGCACGACGCTGCTGTCTTGCGCAACACCCGTGCCGCCGGTGCCCATGTAGCGCATCTGCGCGCGGCGGTACTTGGGGTCGAAGTCGGCTTGGAACTTGAGCGCGTCCCAGTCGTAACGGCGCGTGGCAAAGCTGGCCACGCGGCTATTCATCCAGTCGGCAAAGCTTTGCCCTGGCGCTTGCAGCATCGAGGCTTGGATGCTGGCCTCGGGCGCGATAGTGGCGTCGAGCAAGCCATGATGGTTAAATTGTGGCTGGTTGGCGGCGGCTTCTTGCATGGTGCTTCCTTTGGCGTGTGGCAGGCTTTGTACTGGGCTCAAGGCATGACAAAACCACCGTTCACAGGCAAAACCTGTCCGGTGATAAAGCCACTGGCGGGCGAGAGTAAAAACAGCAGGGCGGCGTTCAGGTCTTGCGGCACTTGCGGGCGCTGGATGGCCCGGCCGTCGAGGTACTGTTGGTGGCGCGCAGCGGGCACGTATTGCGTAGCCTCGACCACGGTGAGCCCGGGCGCGATGGCGTTGACGCAAATGCCGCTGGGCCCCAGCTCGCGCGCCATCGAGCGCGTCATGGCCATCAGCGCGCCTTTGCTGGCGACATAAGCCATTAAATTGGGTGCGCCCCACAAGGCGGTGTCGGACGCAATGTTCAGCACCCGGCCGCTGCCTGAGGCTTTTAAGTAGGGCAGGGCCGCCACCGAGGCCAGCCAAGGGCCGCGCACGTTCACTGCCATCACCTCATCCCAGGTTTGCACCGACAGCTCTTGCATCGATTTGCCGCCCGAGTTGGTAATGGCGGCGTTGTTGACCAAGCCGTCGAGCCCGCCCAGCCACTGCGCGGCTTGCTGCACGCCGTTTTGAATGGCCTCTGGGTCGGCCATGTCCATGGCGAAGTAGGCCGCTTGTGCGCCCAGCACATGCGCCAATTGCGCGCCGCGCTCAGCTTGAATATCGGCCAACGCCACGCGAGCACCAGCAGCCACCAGGGCACGTGAAAAGGCCTCGCCCAGGCCACCGGCGGCACCCGTGAGCAAGACGCGGCGCGCGGCCATGGAGGGGGGGTTGTTCGCGCTCATGCCGAGGCTCCGCCTGAGCGAGGCAGGTAGTGCAAGACCTTGACCTCGGCCCAGGCCACAGCGTAGTAGGCCACGATGCCAATTAGGGTCAGCGCGGCGATGGTGACGAATACGCCCGCGGTATTACCCTGGCCTTCAAAAAACACCAGCAAATAGCCCAGGCCCATATTGCCGCCGACCAGCTCACCCACCACTACGCCAATAACGGCCAAGGTACTGGCAATACGCAAACCCGAAAACAAGGCGGGCAGGCTAGTGGGGTATTCGACCAATAAAAATACTTGGCCACGCGTAGCCGAAAAAGAACGCGCCAGGTTAATGAGGTCGGCGTCCATGGTGCGCATGCTGGAGAGCACATTGATGAGCACGGGGAAAAACACGATCAACACTGCCACCAAAATTTTGGGGTAGACCGTATAGCCCAACCACATCACAAACAAAGGCGCAAAAGCCACTTTGGGAGCGATTTGCAAGGCCAGTAGATAGGGCGAGAGCACCGCCTCGACTTTGGGCGACAAACCCAGCGCGTAGCCGATCATGGCGCCCAAGGCTGAGCCCAAAACAAAGCCGACCAACACCTCTAGTGCAGTAATGCCACTGTGCCACAGCAAGCGTTCTGCGCCCCAGATGCGCAGCAGCTCGCTCCAGGTGTGGCTGGCGGTGGGCAGCACAAACCCGGGCACGCCCAGGGCCGGCGGGAGCCATTGCCACAGGGCCAAAAAGCCCAGCAACAGGGCTACGCTCCAAAGGGCGGTGCTGGTGCGCTCGCTCATGCTTTATTTCAAGCCTGCAAACTGGTTGGTGTACAGGTCTTTCAAGGCTGCCTCTTTGGGCACGATGCCATTGGCCACATAAAACTTTTGTAACTCGGCTAAACGTGCTTCGTCCATTTGGCCTATAACTTTTTGACCCGCATAAACGTATTTGTTGTACATCTCAAAGGTGCGGCGAATACTGTCTTCTTTGCCTTTGTGCGCGCTCATGTGGCCCACGTATACGTCTGCCGCAGCTTTAGGGTCTTTCATGATGTCACGCATGCCTTTAAGCGTGGCGCGCACCAGCTTGGCGATCAGTTCGGGGTTCTTTTGGATGGTGTCGTCGCTGGCCAAAATCGACTGCGCCATGCTCTTGAAGTACACGTCGGCCGGCATGATGTCAACCTGCGCGCCCGCATCGATGGCGCTGATGGTCCAGTCGGGCACCGCCGCCATGGCCACGGCTTTTTTGGCAGCAAATTGTTGCCACACACCCGCCGGACCTGCGGCTTGGATGTCGGCGTCGTTCTTGGTTAAGCCCGACTTGCTGAGCATGCCCAATAGCGCGTAATAAGTGGTGTCGGTATAGGCAATGGTGGTAATGGTTTTGCCTTTGAGCTCGCGCGGGCTTTCGATCTTGGCGTCTTTGTGCGTCACCAATTGCATCAGCGAACCTGCGCCCAGCACGGCCACGGCTTTCACAGGTATGCCTTGGCCACGCGCGATGATGGGTGTGTCGCCAATGGCGCCGCCAATCACGGCATTGCCTGCGCCGACTTGTTTGGCCACATCAACGCCGCCGCGCCCGGCAACAAAGTTCACCTTCAAACCCTCTTGTGCGTAATAGCCCTTGGCCTGCGCCACCATCCAGGGCCCAAAGGCGGGCAGGGTGGAAGGCGCTGGCAACAGGTAGGTAACTTCTTGGGTTTGCGCACGCAGCACGGGGCTGGTGAGCGCCGCGCTGGCGGCCAAGGTGATGAGGGTGCGGCGTAACATGAAGGCTCCTGTGTTGCGATGGATCAATGAACTTCGGTGTGGGCGTCGAGCTTGAGCAGGTCCATCAACTGGCCCACATAGGCCCCAACGCCGGGGTGTTTGCGCCGTTGCATGGGGTCACCACGGCCGGGAATGTCAACGCGTATTTCTTGCACGATCGTGCCCGGCCGCTCACTCATGACCAAGATGCGGTCTGACAATGCCACCGCCTCGACCAGGTCGTGCGTGATGAAAAGTACGGTTTTTCCTTCCGCCAGCACGGTGCGCGCCAGATCTTGCTGCAAGATCATTTTGGTTTGTGCGTCGAGCGCTGAAAAAGGCTCATCCATTAACAGCACCAAAGGGTCTACCGCCAGGGTGCGGGCCAGGGCGGCGCGCTGGCGCATGCCGCCCGACAACTGGTGTGGGTAGTGCTTAGCAAAGCCGTTTAGGCGGCATTGCGTAATGAGGCGCTGCGCTATGGTGGCGCGCTCGGTGGCGGCCATGCCGCGCAGCTCCAGGCCCAGCTCGATGTTGTGTTGGACATTGCGCCAGGGCATGAGCAGGTCTTTTTGCAGCATGAAAGCCACATGGGGGTTGGGCCCGCGCACGGCCTCGCCTTGCACCCAAACCTGACCCTCTGTGCTGGCTGCTAGGCCCGCGCCCATGTTCAACAGGGTGCTTTTGCCACAACCCGAGGGGCCGATGATGGACACCACCTCGCCCAGCGCAACAGAAAAGTTCACATCCACGACTGCTTGCACCTGGGCACTGCGGCCTTTGGCCGCAAACTGCTTGGCCACGCCACGAAATTCAATGGCGGCCACGGTGCTGGAATGTGTTTTACCAATGATCTGTTGGTTCATTACAGAAGCAACTGTGCCTTGGCTTTATGTGCCTGTCAACGGTTTCTACCCTGCTTCAAGGCCAAGTTGCGCTTTATTTGCCGATGCAAAAGCGGCTGAAAATTTCGCCCAACAGGTCGTCGGAGCTGAAGGCGCCGGTGATTTCGCCGAGTGCGTTTTGCGCCAAGCGAAGTTCTTCGGCCATAAGGTCGAGCGACTGGGCTTGGGCTTGCAGTAGCCGTTGGGCGCTGTGCAAATGGCCCTCGACGCGGGCCAGGGCTTGCACATGGCGCTGGCGTGCGATGAATACACCCTCTGCAGCGGGCTGCCAACCTGCCAAGCCCAACAAAGCTTGGCGCAGGGCCTGCAAGCCCGCGCCGGTTTTGGCGCTGAGTTGTAGCGGTGCTGACGCTGGTTCGCCACCAGCGGCGCTGTTGGTTGAGGCCACACTGGGCGACGCGGCGTCGAGCTTGTTCCAGACGTCGAGTACGGGCACCTTGGCAGGCATCTTTTGCCGCAAAACGCTTGCTATCTGTGCGTCGGCAGCTATGTATTCTGTAGCATGGGCGCGCGTCAGATCGTGCAAAAACAGCACCACGTCGGCAGCGACAATTTGCTCCCAAGCGCGGGCAATGCCAATTTGCTCAACCGCGTCTTGCGCCTCGCGCAGGCCTGCGGTGTCTATCACATGCACGGGCACGCCTTCGATTTGGATGGTTTGGCCAACCACGTCGCGCGTGGTGCCCGCCACTGGCGTGACGATGGCCAACTCGGCCCCTGCCAGGGCGTTGAGCAGGGAGCTTTTGCCCGCATTGGGCTGACCTGCAATCACCACCTTGATGCCTTCGCGCAGCAGCGCGCCTTGGCGGGCTTGGCCCATCACGCGTGCCAGGGCAGCTTGCAAGCGGTCAAGCTGGCCTTGAGCGTCGGCCTTTTGTAAAAAGTCGATTTCTTCTTCCGGAAAGTCCAGCGTCGCCTCGACCAGCATGCGCAGGTGAATGAGGGCGTCGAGCAGGGCGTGGACCTCTTGCGAGAAGGCGCCCGCGAGCGAGCGGCTGGCGCTGCGAGCGGCCGCCTCGGTGCTGGCGTCGATAAGGTCGGCAATGGCTTCGGCCTGGGCCAGGTCGATTTTGTCGTTCAAAAAAGCACGTTCGCTGAACTCGCCGGGTTTGGCTATGCGCAGGCCTTCTAGGCGCGCGCGGCCAGTGGCGGGGTTGATTTCAGCCGCAGCTTCGAGGCAGCGCGCCAGAAGCAATTGCAGCACCACGGGCCCGCCGTGGGCCTGCAGCTCCAGCACATCTTCGCCGGTAAAAGAGTGCGGCGCGGGGAAGTACAGCGCCAGGCCGCGATCAATTTCAGCACCCTGCGCGTCGCGCAAACCCAGGTAGGTTGCCTCGCGGGGCCTTAGTGGGCGAGCGCAAAGTGCTTCAATAAGTGTAGCAAGCGCAGGGCCTGACACGCGCACAATGCCGACCGCGCCACGCCCGGGGGCGGTGGCTATGGCGACGATGGCGCTCTGGCTCACACCCTTAAAACTTGGGCAGGTTGAACTGCGGCGGCACGCCCATGCGGGTGTTGATGATCCACTGCTGGGCGATCGACAACACGTTGTTGGTGATCCAGTAGAGCACCAAGCCCGCCGGGAAGAAGAAGAACATCACGCTGAATACCAGGGGCATGATCCACATCATCTTGGCTTGCATGGGGTCCGGTGGTGCGGGGTTGAGCGCGGTTTGCAGCATCGAGCTGGCCGTCATGATCAGAGGCAAGATGTAGAAAGGGTCGGGGGCGGCCAGGTCGTGAATCCAGCCCACCCAGGGCGCGTTGCGCATCTCGACAGTAGACAAGAGCACCCAGTACAAGGCGATAAAAACCGGGATTTGCACCATGATGGGGAAGCAGCCACCCATGGGGTTGACTTTTTCTTCGCGGTAAATTTTCATCATCTCTTGCTGCATTTCTTGCGGCTTGTCTTTCAAGCGCTCGCGCATTTCCATGATGCGCGGGTTGATGGCTTTCATCTTGGCCATGCTGGAATAGGCTTTGGCGTTGAGCCAGTAGAAAGCAATTTTGAGCAAGACCACCAAGGCCACGATCGACCAGCCCCAGTTGCCAATAAAAGTGTGCAGTTTGTCGAGCAACCAGTACAAGGGTTTGGACAAAATGGTGAGCCAACCGTAGTCTTTGACCAGCTCCAAGCCGGGGTAAAGGGCGTCGAGCTTCTTCTCTTCTTGCGGGCCAACAAAAAACTGCGCGCTGATGCTTTTGCTGGTGCCGGGTGCAATGGGCTCGAAAGAGCTGATCATGCCGACCGAGTAGAGGTTGTTGTCCACCTTGCGGGCGAATATTTCACGCGCCAACCCGTTAGGCAAAAGCCAGGCGCTGGCAAAGTAATGTTGCACCATGGCTACATAGCCTGATGGCGAGGTTTTTTCGAAGTCGGCCTTGTTTTTCTCAATGTCCGAGAACTCGATTTTTTGGTATTTTTTGGCCTCGGTAAACACCGCGGGGCCAGTAAAGGTGGAGTAGAAAGACGACTCCCCTGCGGGCTTGTTACCGTCACGCACCAATTGCACATAGAGCTGCGGGGCCAGGGCCGTGCTGCCGACGTTTTGCACCTCGTGCTTTACGCCAATGGCGTAGCTGCCGCGCTGCAGGGTATAGGTTTTGATGAGTTTTGCGCCGCCAACCTCGGGTGACTCGAAACGCAGAACCAGTTCGTTCTGCCCATTGGCCAAACTGCGCGGGCCGGGGGCCAGGGCCATCACGGTTTTATGGGTGGGGAAGATGGCGCCGGTTTGCGCGGTGGGTGCGATCAGACCCGACTGGGCTACGTAAACGCGGTCGGCGTTTTCGTCGAGCAGAACAAAGTTGCCGGTATGGCCTGGGCCTGCATGGTGTTGCAGCATTTCGCTGCGTACCAGGCTACCGCCTTCGCTGTCAAAGCTGAGTTTGAGCACGTCGGTGCTGACTTGAATAGTCTCGCGTCGCACGAGTGCCGCGCCCCCGTTACTAGAAGGCAATGGGGCTGTAGCGCCCGCTAATACTGCGTTGGCAGCTACTGTATTTGTAGCGCCAGCAGTGCTTGTGGTGCTGGCACTGGGAACGCTGTTGGGTACGGCGGCTGCGCCCTGGCTTGCGGTTTTGGCGGCGGTTTGGGCTGTCGGCCCAGGGAAAAAGGTGGCTTTGTGTCCGTTATGGACCTGCCATTGGTCCCAGAGCAGGACCATGGAAAAACCAAAAATAACCCACAAAATGGTGCGGCGGATATCGTTCATGGGGAGTTTTTTGAAGGTTGAATCAAACGGGAAAGAAGACCAGTAGCTTGCGCGGGCACCGGGTCGTGGCCACCTGCACAAAAGGGGTGGCAGCGCGCCACGCGCGCGAGCGTGAACACCGCACCACGCGCGGCACCGTGTTGCTCCAGGGCTTGCAGGGCATACAAAGAGCAGGTAGGTTCAAAGCGACAGGCTGTGCCCAGGCTGGGGCTGAGCAATAAGCGATAGCCCTTGATCAGGGCAATAAAAACCGCACGCATCATGCTTGCGCTGGGGCCGCGAGCCCAATGTGGCTGGCCCAAAGCTGGGCCAGCTCTTGCCGCACGGCGCTTTTGAGTGCCAGCGAGCTGGCACTTGGATAAACCTTGCGGTCAAATGCCGTGCGCAAGCGCACCACGTAGGCGAGGTTGCCCGCTAAAGCACCTGCTGTCTCTGGTGCTTTGGACTCGGTTTGCGCGCGCAAGAGATAGGGCATGTACTGCTCCGTCATTGCATAGACTTGGCGTTTGATGGCGTTGCGTGTGACCGCTCTGCGCGCCCAGCGCTTGGGAACCAAGGCACCAACCCAAACTTGCGCGCCGGGCATGAATGCCCTATGCAAAACAAAATGCGGGCTGCGGCAAACAATGCCGCCGGCCATCACGGTCTGGAATTGCTCCCAGGTTTCTAGACGCTGCAAGGCGCAAGGCAAACCCGATAGATTGGCCAGAACTTGCAAGCTATGGCTTATACGGCCAAGCGCTTGCGGCCTTTGGCGCGGCGTGCGTTGATAACGGCGCGGCCGCCACGGGTCTTCATGCGGACCAGAAAGCCGTGGGTGCGCGCACGGCGAACCTTGGAAGCTTGGTAAGTGCGTTTCATTGGATTGTCCTCTTAGGGTAACCCATGATTATGGCAAATTTTCTGTGTCCCGGCAATGACTTGGGGGCTTTTCTGCTGAAATTGCTGGAACAAGAGGGTAAAAATGTTTTTGTGGATAAGTTGCAGCGCAACGTACAATCGCAGACCTTCTCAGGAATAATTATCCACAACGTGCGGCACAACATGATCGAGGCGTCTCTTCCGCTCACAGCTTCACCCTCAGGTGCCGATTTAGCAAGCACAAACATCCAGACGCTTTGGCAAGCTTGTTTGGACCAACTGGCGCAAGAAATTCCTGAGCAACAATTCAACACTTGGATCAAGCCTCTGTTGGCTGAAATTTCCAACGATGGCACCAAAGCAACTATTTTTGTAGCCAACCGCTTTAAGCTCGATTGGGTCCGCGCCCAATACGCTGGCCGGATCGCTTCACTATTAGAACAACTCTATGGACAGACCATTCAATTAGAGTTGGCGCTCACCCTCAGGGTATCTGGCGGCATATCTTACGCAGTAAAAAGTAATGCAGAGGCTGCGGCTTCCGTGGCCGCTAACTTTGTTGAAGAGGTAGGCACTAGTACGCCCAAAAATCGACTCAACAGTGGATTGAGTTTTGAAACTTTGGTGGAAGGCACGGCCAACCGCATGGCCCGTGCCGCAGCCATGCATGTTTCTGGTACCCCGGGCCATTTGTACAATCCATTGTTTATTTATGGTGGGGTCGGTCTGGGTAAAACGCATTTGATGCATGCGGTGGGAAATAAATTACTTTTAGATCGCCCGGATGCTAAAGTGCTTTATATCCATGCAGAGCAGTTTGTTTCGGACGTGGTAAAAGCCTACCAAAGAAAAACTTTTGATGAATTTAAAGACCGCTACCATTCTTTAGATCTACTACTTATTGATGACGTACAATTTTTTGCCAATAAAGAACGTACCCAAGAAGAGTTTTTTAATGCGTTTGAAGCTTTATTAGCAAAAAAAAGCCATATCGTGATGACCAGCGACACCTACCCTAAGGGTTTGGCTGACATCCATGAGCGCTTGGTATCGCGTTTTGACTCCGGCCTGACAGTGGCCATAGAGCCGCCTGAGCTAGAGATGCGGGTAGCTATTTTGATCAATAAAGCGCGCGCAGAAAATACAGAAATGCCCGAAGAAGTGGCGTTTTTTGTGGCTAAAAATGTTCGTTCCAACGTGCGCGAACTCGAAGGTGCTTTGCGTAAAATCTTGGCGTATTCCCGATTTAATCAAAAAGATATTTCTATTGCTTTAGCGCGTGAAGCCTTGCGTGATTTACTTTCTATTCAAAATCGTCAAATTAGTGTAGAAAATATCCAAAAAACTGTTGCCGATTATTATAAGATAAAAATCGCTGATATGTATTCGAAAAAACGCCCAGCGAGTATTGCCCGACCCCGTCAAATTGCTATGTATTTAGCAAAAGAGTTGACACAAAAAAGTTTACCTGAAATTGGTGAGTTGTTTGGTGGTCGCGACCACACGACGGTATTGCATGCCGTTCGAAAAATTGGTGGTGAACGCCAGCAGCACAGTGAACTCAACCAGCAACTGCATGTGCTGGAACAAACGCTTAAAGGATAGGCATGAAAACCAAGCGCATCACCCTAACAACTGTGTGGACAGATCTGGTACAAGCAGCTAGTTATCCACAGCAGATGCTAAAAATGGAAAGTTGTTCATGAAGTCGAAACACTGCCTGCGCCACCTGTACACAATGAAGCAAGGCATGCAAGTCCTTGATAAAAAAGAGGAAAATACACATATCCCCAGGGCAGTGCTGTCCTTATCTACTACTACTAATTTAAATTAAAGAAATAAAGAAGAGGTTGACATGATCGTCATCAAGGCAACGCAAGAAAAATTTCTCTCCGTCCTGCAGTCGGTTGCGGGCATTGTGGAGCGCCGACACACATTACCGGTTTTGGCAAATGTGTTGATCCGCAAAACTGGAGATCAACTTCAACTAACCACCAGCGATTTAGAAATTCAAATCCGTACAACGACAGATCTTGGCGGTGATAGTGGCAACTTCACGACCACCGTGGGCGCGCGCAAGTTGATTGATATTTTGCGCACCATGCCGGGTGATCAAACCGTGAGTTTTGAATCGAGCCAAAATAAGCTGATTTTAAAAGGCGGAAAGAGTAAATTCACACTACAAACCTTACCTGCAGAAGACTTTCCCTTGGTGCAAGAAGCTGCCAGTTTTGGCCCAGTTTTTAGCGTTCCGCAAAAGACTTTAAAGGACTTGCTTGGGCAGGTTAGTTTTGCCATGGCGGTGCACGATATCCGCTATTACCTCAACGGAATTTTGTTTGTCGCTGAGGGTAAACAGCTAAGTTTGGTAGCGACCGATGGGCATCGTTTGGCTTTTGCGGGGGCCACTCTGGATGTTGAAGTGCCGCGCCAAGAAGTTATTTTGCCACGCAAAACCGTGCTCGAATTGCAGCGTTTACTGAGTGATGCCGAGGGTAGTATTGAGATGCAATTCGCCAATAACCAAGCGAAGTTTAGCTTCGGTGGCATGGAGTTTGTGACCAAGTTGGTAGAGGGTAAATTTCCTGACTACAACCGTGTGATTCCCAAAAACCACAAGAACCACATCACCATAGGGCGCGCCTCCTTGTTGGCGAGTTTGCAGCGTACGGCCATTTTGACCAGTGAAAAATTCAAAGGTGTACGCCTCAATATCGAATCTGGCACCCTGCGTGTTGCGGCCAATAACGCCGAGCAAGAAGAAGCCATAGACGAGCTCGACATTGACTACGCTGGCGATGATATTGAGATTGGTTTTAACGTAACCTATTTGATCGATGCCTTGGCTAACATGGGCCAAGAGATGGTCAAACTCGAATTGTCCGATGGTAATAGTTCGGCACTCTTCACCATCCCAGACAATGCTACATTCAAATATGTGGTGATGCCGATGCGAATCTAGGTTTAAAAATAAAGCCGATTCACCACCAAACCCGCTGACACTCAGCGGGTTTGGTCATTCAAGCGATTGAGAAAAGACCCATGACCGAAGAAAATAAGCAGGTTTCCGCTGGCGAACCCGATGCAGACAGTTCCAATTTTCAGCCTACCATCGACACCAACCAAGCTGGCGCTACTGAAGCTTATGGCGAGGGGTCGATTCAAATTTTGGAAGGCTTAGAGGCCGTACGTAAACGCCCTGGCATGTATATTGGTGACACATCCGACGGTACCGGCTTGCACCACTTGGTATTTGAGGTCGTAGACAACTCTATCGACGAGTCTTTGGCTGGGCATTGTGATGACATCTTGGTTACCATCCATTCTGACAATTCCATCAGCGTAGTGGACAACGGCCGTGGCATCCCCACCGGCGTGAAGATGGACGATAAACACGAGCCTAAGCGCTCAGCAGCAGAGATTGCGTTGACTGAATTGCATGCGGGCGGCAAGTTCAACCAAAACAGCTACAAAGTATCGGGTGGATTGCACGGAGTGGGTGTGAGTTGCGTGAATGCGCTGTCAAAAATGCTGCGCCTGACTATTCGACGTGACGGCAAAGTGCACGCCATGGAGTTCAGTAAAGGCTTTGTTCAAAACCGCATCATTGAGACGGTGAATGGTGTGGAAATCTCGCCGATGAAAGTGATTGGCGAAACTGAAAAACGCGGCACCGAGGTGCACTTTTTACCCGACACAGAAATCTTTCAGCAAAACAATGACTTTCACTACGAGATTTTAAGCAAGCGTCTGCGTGAACTGAGCTTTTTAAACAATGGCGTGCGCATTCGCTTGAAAGACGAACGTACCGGCAAAGAAGACGATTTTGCAGGCGCGGGCGGTGTTAAAGGCTTCGTGAATTTCATCAACAAAGGCAAAACGGTTTTGCACCCCAACATATTCCACGCTATGGGTGATCGTCAGAGTGACCAGCAGACCAATATCGGTGTAGAAGTGGCCATGCAATGGAACAGCGGTTACAACGAACAGGTGCTGTGCTTTACCAATAATATCCCGCAGCGCGACGGGGGCACCCACTTAACCGGTCTGCGTGCAGCCATGACGCGCGTCATCAATAAATACATTGACGATAGCGAGTTGGCCAAAAAGGCCAAGGTTGAAGTGACGGGTGACGACATGCGCGAAGGCTTGACTTGCGTACTCAGCGTCAAAGTGCCTGAACCCAAATTCAGTAGCCAAACCAAAGACAAATTGGTCTCCAGTGAAGTGCGCGGCCCGGTTGAAGACATTGTGAGCAAGCTCTTGTTCGACTATCTGCAAGAGCGCCCCAACGACGCCAAAATCATTGTCGGTAAGATCATTGAAGCTGCCCGCGCCCGCGAAGCCGCGCGCAAAGCCCGCGACATGACGCGCCGCAAAGGCGTGCTCGATGGCATGGGCCTGCCTGGCAAGCTGGCTGACTGCCAAGAAAAAGACCCGGCGATGTGCGAGATCTATATCGTCGAGGGCGACTCCGCGGGTGGCTCGGCCAAGCAAGGCCGTGACCGTAAATTTCAAGCTATTTTGCCTCTGCGCGGCAAGATTTTGAACGTCGAAAAAGCGCGCTATGAAAAGTTGCTGACTAGCAATGAAATTTTGACGCTCATCACCGCACTGGGTACCGGCATTGGCAAGGCCGGCGGCAGCACGGGCAATGACGACTTCAACGTGGCCAAGCTGCGCTACCACCGCATCATCATCATGACCGACGCCGACGTCGACGGCGCGCACATCCGCACCCTGCTGCTGACTTTTTTCTACCGCCAAATGCCCGAGCTGGTAGAGCGTGGCCACATCTACATTGCCCAACCGCCACTCTACAAAGTGAAGGCAGGCAAAGAAGAGTTGTACCTCAAAGACGCCCCGGCACTTGACAGCTTTTTGCTACGCATTGCGCTCAACACGGCCACCGTGCACACCGGCGGCGTGGCCAATGCCGTGCTGAGCGGTGAGACCCTGTCTAATTTGGCCAACAAACACCAATTGGCACAAACGGTGATCGCACGCCTAGCGCCATTTATGGATGCAGAAGCCTTGCGCGCCGTGGCCGATGGCGTGAACATCGAGCTCGATACCGTGGCCCAAGCCGAAGCCTCGGCCGTGGCCTTGCAAGCCAAGCTACGTGAATTAAACGTAAACGGCTCGCCAGCAGAGGTGGCCGGCGAGTTTGATATGCGAACCGACAAACCCATATTGCGCATCAGCCGCCACCACCATGGCAACATCAAGAGCAGCATCATCACGCAAGACTTTGTGCATGGCTCGGACTACGCGGCATTGAGCGAAGCAGCCAATACCTTCCGTGGTTTGTTGGGCGAGGGTGCCAAGGTCACGCGCGGGGAGGGCGAGCGCCTCAAAGAAGAAAAAGTAGGAGACTTCCGCCAAGCCATGCATTGGCTGATTGCCCAGGCTGAAAACGCCACCAGCCGTCAGCGCTATAAAGGCTTGGGCGAGATGAACCCCGAGCAACTATGGGAAACCACCATGGACCCTGCTGTACGGCGCTTGTTGCGCGTGCAAATCGACGACGCCATCGAGGCTGATCGCGTGTTCACCATGCTGATGGGTGACGAAGTCGAGCCGCGCCGCGAGTTCATTGAAGCCAATGCGCTGCGCGCAGGCAATATCGACGTCTAAACTTAAAGCGCTTTTCTGCTGGGCTGTGACGACAGCAAACGGTCTAAAACACTGCTGCCCAGTGCCACCAGGGCCAAGAAGAAAACAAAATAAGGCAGGTAGCCGCCATCGATGCTGTAGTTGCTGCTCGGCGTCTGTGTCACACAGACCAAGCTAGCGGCGGCCATCCCGGTGTAGTGCATAGCGCACACGGCCACACCCATCACCGTTGCCGCCTGCATGCGCTGGTTTGTGGTTTTGACGTTAAAAGCTAGCCACAGGGCGACCGTGGCCGCAACCACGGCAATCACAACCGATGCAATGATGGTCGGCCAATGCCAGTCAAAGCTAGCGCGAATGTCCATGGCCAACATGCCCGAGTAATGCATGGTGACCACACCCGTACCGATCACTGCGCCGCCCATGACCAGGTTGGCGAGTTTGCCCGCGCCGCTGAGCGCGATGCGAAAGCCGACCATGGTGATGCCAACTACCACCACCAAAGAAAACAAGGTGGGCAAGAGTGAATACGAAACACGCAGTGGGGTTTTGTAGGCTGTCATGCCAATAAAGTGCATGGCCCATATGCCACAACCACCGAGTGCAACAGCAGGACCGAGGGATTTTTTTTCTCCGGCACTGTTGTCGAGTGCCAGGTACAGGGCTACGTAAGAGCCTAAGACAGCAATAAGGAAAGACAGCGCAACAAGCAACCAGTCGTACTGGTATTCGACGACGGCGCCGATGGCAGGTACATTCATACGTGACCCCTTAAATTTAGCGAATAGCTATGTGCCAACGGCACTTAAATACTTACGCAGACATGGTGCGCAAATTTTCGCCGGACGTCAATACCACCAAAGGCAGTGTGCGCCGTGCAATAAATAGCAGCGGGCCCATTGGCATGCGTTGGTGGCTTGCGCCGCATAATGGTGGTACACAAAGAATGGAGTGCGCATGACGGAACTGTTGTTGGGCTTATTGCTGTTTTTGGGCGTGCATTCGGTGCGCATAATGGCCGATGATTGGCGCAGCCAAAGCATCACGCGATGGGGTAAGGGTGCTTGGATGGTCTTGTACTCTGTGGCCTCTCTGGCCGGTTTGCTTTTGGTGGTCTGGGGGTTTAGTGCAGCCCGCATGCATGCGGTGTATTTGTGGCACCCGCCAATGGCCATGCGCCACATTGCGGCGCTACTAACCCTGCTGGCTTTTGTGCTCTTTGTGGCGGCCTATGTGCCTCGCAATGCCATCAAAGCGCGGTTGCACCACCCCATGGTGCTGGGCGTCAAGCTCTGGGCCTTGGCACATTTACTGGCCAATGGCAACTTGGCGCATGGGGTTTTGTTTGGCAGCTTTTTGCTCTGGGCGGTACTCAGCTTCAAGGCCGCACGCGGGCGCGACAAAGCTTTGGCCATCGTCTACCCAGCGGGGACTGTCGGCGGTACTGCGCTCACGGTCGTGCTGGGCGCGCTGGCTTGGGCGGTGTTTGCTTTTTGGGCCCACGGCGCATGGATTGGTGTGCGCCCTTTGGGATAATTGCACCCAGTATTCCCCGCCTTCGGCGGCTTAAAGGATGCAGCATGGCTATTTCACGCAGAGGCTTTCAAGCCCAACTCATGGGTGGTGCCGCCACTCTGATGGCATTACCCCTTAACAGCTGGGCGCAAGCGGGCAAACCGCTGCGCATTTTGGTTGGTTTTCCACCCGGCGGCGGCACCGATGCCATCGCGCGTTTGTTGGCTGAAAAGCTCAAAGACGAGCTGGGTGTAGCGGTTTTGGTGGAGAACAAAGCCGGGGCGGGTGGCCAAATTGCGGCGCAGGCGCTCAAAGCCGCAGCGCCCGATGGCAACACGGTGTTTCTCTCGCATGACCACAGCATTTCCATTCTGCCCTTGGTCACCAAAAACCCAGGCTATGAGCCCGCGCAAGACTTCGTCGCGGTGGCGGGCTTTGCAACGTTTGTGAACGCCTTCGCTGTGTCGGCGAGCACGCCCGTGAAGAGCTTTGCCGAGTATGTGCAATGGGTGCAGGGTGGCGCCGACAAAGGTGGCAAGGGCAAAGGCGCCGTCGGTGTGCCCGCCCCAGCCTCGGTGCCCGAATTTTTGGTGAAACTACTGGGCGAAAAATACCAGCTCGACCTAGTGGCCGCGCCCTACCGTGGCAGCGCACCCCTGATGGCCGACATGCTGGGCAACCAAATCAGCGCCGGCGTGGCCTCGGTGCCCGACTTTATCGAGAACCACCGTGCAGGTAAATTGCGCGTGCTGGCGGTGCTGGGCGCGGTGCGCCAAGCGGCCCTGCCCGAGGTGCCCAGTTTTACCGAGTTGGGCTTGGCGGGCTTTGAAGATGTGCCCTATTACGGCTTGTTCGCGGCCAAAGGCACAGCACAGGCCAGCATTGACACCATCGGCGCTGCGCTGGCCAGGGTGTTGCAGCACAAGCCTTTGCACGACGCGCTCACGGCTATGGGTTTGGCGGTGGACTACATGCCCCAGGCACAGCTGGCGCGGCGCGAGCGGGCCTATACCCAAGCTTGGGCCAAAATCATTCAAAGTAAGGGCTTTGTACAGCCCCAATAGGCTGCAAAGCGCATACTACCTGCGTATACAGCTATTAAAAATATAGCAATTCATATTCACCCAAAGGACGCTTATGCCCCGCCCCGTACTCGACGAAGCCCATATCCACCCTGCCGTTCAAGGCAAAGTTTCGACCTGGAACCATGACATCGTGCGCGCGGTGCAAGCCGCTGTAGCCGCCAACCCTGTGGTGGTGGTAGGTATGGCCATGAACCCCTTTCCGGCCAAGGCCTGCAAGGCGCTCGACGCGGCGGGCGTGGCCTACAACTACCTGGCCTACGGCAATTACTTCAACAACTGGCGCCCGCGCAGCGCACTGAAAATGTGGACTGGTTGGCCCACTTTCCCGATGGTGTTTGTCAAAGGCACGCTGGTCGGTGGCTATACCGACTTGCAAACTTTGATCGACAACGGCGAGCTCGCTGCCCTGCTTGGCTGACAGGTAAAATAGCCCGCAAGGCGCATCCGTCGTGCTTAAGGCGCTATTTATTTTGTAGCATTTGCGGTTTCTATTTAGGCTGCCTTCTCGGCCCTTTCTGCCTTTTCTGCGCGGCCAAACCAGGCCACATACAGCACGGGCAGCACCACCAAAGTCAGCAGGGTGGCGGTGACCAAGCCGCCAATCACCACGATTGCCAAGGGCCGCTGCGTCTCTGAGCCAATGTCGTGGCTCAGCGCCATGGGCAGCAGGCCCAGGGCCGCTAGCAGGGCTGTCATGAGCACGGTGCGCAGGCGTTGCAGCGAGCCGAGTTTGACGGCGCTCACCACACTGTGCCCAGCGCTTTGCAGTTGCTGAAACACGCTGAGCATCACCACGCCATTGAGCACGGCTTGGCCGCTCAGCGCAATAAAGCCAATCGCCGCCGAGACCGAGAGCGGAATGCTGAAGATGTACAGCGCTACAAAGCCACCAATCAAAGCCAGGGGCACGTTCATAATGATGAGCACCGCGGTTTTGAACGAGTTAAAAGCGTTGAACAGCAGCACAAAGATCAGCAACAGCGAGATCGGCACAACTACGGTTAAGCGCTTCATGGCGCGCTCTTGGTTCTCAAACTCGCCCGACCATTGCATGGAGTAGTTCTCGGGCAGCTTGACGTTTTTCGCTACGCGCTCTTGCATGTCTTTCACCACCGAGCCCATGTCGCGGCCCTGGATGAAAATGCCAATCGCCATGGTGCGGCGCCCGGCTTCGCGGGCAATGTTCATGGCGCCACTGGTCTCGCGGATATTGCTCACCGCGCCCAGTGTGGTGTAAGCCCCATCGGCCAGTGGAATGGGGATGCGCGACAAATTGGCCAGGCTACGCCGGTCTTCGGGCAGGCGCACGGCCACCGAGAACTTGCGTTCGCCTTCCCAAATTTGGGTGCTGGCCTTGCCGGCCAAAGCCGCTTCAATCACGTCTTGGATGTCGCCCACATTCAGGCCCAAGCGGGCAGCGCGGTCGCGGTCGATGTCGATCACCAGCTGCGGCAACTCGCCCAGGCGGTCGATCTCGCCGCGCTGCACGCCTTGCACTTGCTTGATCTCGCGCTGCACCGCCTCGGCAATGCGGCGCAGCTCGCCTAAGTCGTCACCCGCAACCTTGACCACGATCTGGCCCTTGATCTGCGAGATCGACTCCAGCACGTTGTCGCGGATCGGCTGTGAGAAGGCCGGGTCGATGCCCGGAATGGCCGAGAGCTTGGCGTCCATCTCGTCGATGAGTTGCTCGCGGGTAATGCCTTTGCGCCATTCTTCTTGCGGTTTCACATCGACAAAAACCTCGGCCATGCTGAGCGTTTTGGGATCGGTGCCGTCTTCGGGTTGGCCCGCTTTGGATACGGCGGTGCGCACCTCGGGTACCGTGAGCAATGCTTTGCGCGCCATGTGCAAAATTTTGGTGGCCTCTTCGCCCGACACGCTGGCGGGCATGTCAAAGTTGGCCCAGAAAGTACCCTCATTCAGCTCGGGTAAAAACTCGCTGCCCAGGCGCGAGGCGGCCACCAAGGCCAGCCCAAACACGCCCAGGGCAATGCCCACCACCAGCTTGCGCCGGGCCAGCGCCCAGTCGAGCACCGGCTCATAAACGCGCTTGG
>CANFOR010000013.1 GCA_947448675.1 Betaproteobacteria bacterium | reverse complement strand
TTCACCAAGGTCACGCTCACGCCGGGCATGAGCACGGCCTTGCTGCGCAGCAAATGCGTCAGCTCGGGCAGGGGAATAATTTGGCTCTCAAAATACTTCGCGTCGGGCCAGACGCGAACGCTGGTGCCCTGCTTGCGGTCGCCTTCGGCTTGTTTGCGCAGGGCCAGGGGTTCGACCACGTCGCCACCGGCAAACACCAGTTTGGCGACCATGCCTTCGCGGTAGCTGGTGGCTTCTAGGCGCTTGCCCAGGGCATTGGTCACGCTCACGCCCACGCCGTGCAGGCCGCCCGAGAAGCTGTAGGCCCCGCCCTTGCCTTTGTCGAACTTGCCGCCTGCGTGCAAGCGGGTAAAGACCAGTTCGATCACCGGCGCATGTTCTTGGGGGTGCATGCCAAAGGGAATGCCGCGCCCGTCGTCGTCGACGCTGACCGAGCCATCAAGGTGCAGGGTGACTTTGATCTTCTTGCCGTAGCCCGCCAAGGCCTCGTCGGCCGAGTTGTCGAGCACTTCTTGGATGACGTGCAGCGGGTTGTCGGTGCGGGTGTACATGCCCGGGCGCTGCTTGACGGGCTCTAGGCCCTTGAGCACGCGGATCGAGCCTTCGGAGTATTCGGGTAGGAGTTTGCTGGCCATGGGAGCCGAATTGTAGTCGTGTACAGCACAGAAGCTGTATTTAAATACAGCTTGCTATGCAATTAGCAGCAGTACAACACTATGGTTTACCCACAATTGTGTGGGTGTGCATTGGGCTAAATTGCGGCAAGATGCAACAAGCAATGCAAGCATAAACAACACCACAAAAAACATGCAGCCCAGGTTTTCACTCCATCCACCGCAGGCCAACGCTGACACAGCGCTGCCAATTTCGCACGGGCTGGGCAGCGTCGCAGAGGCGCTGGAGTTGCATTTGGCCCTTGACGCTGACGCGCTACTGGCCTCGCTCACCGACGGCAAGGGCTTGCTGCTGGTGGGTGAAGTGCCGGGGCTTGGCGCACAGCTGCAGCGCCTGCAAAACGCTTGGCAGCGCGTCGGGCTGGCCGGAGGGCAAACCGAAATTCAAATTGCAGAGCAAGCAGAAAGCCGCGCTGAGGCTTTGCGCGATTTTGGCCAAGACTTGCACGCCAGCTTGTTGCCCGCGCGCATCAGTCGCCACCTTGCCTGCCTTGCGCAAGCCACGCTGCGCTTGCATGTGCAGCCCGAGTTAGCGGCAATACCCTGGGAGGCCATGCACGACGGCGCGCGCAGTTGGCAGTCGGTCTTTCACATGGCACGCGCGCAGTTGGGCATGCCGCCGCGCGCTGCGGGCATGGCTTTGGTGCGCAATGCGCAGGACGCACGCATCCGCATTTTGCTATCATATTCAGAGCACGCTACGCACAGTGGGAGCGCCTCTGCGTTACAAAATCTGGCCAAGCGCCTAAACGCTAAGGCACAGTTTGTGGCCAGTTGTATGCCTGTGGCGGCATTGCGCAGCGAAGTGCTGGCCCTGCACCCTGCCCAGGTTTTTGATGTGCTGCATGTGGCAGGGCCATTGGCATCCATGCTCAGCGACCTAGAGAACGATGCCTATCTGGCCGAGCACCTGCAAACGGCCAAATTGCTGGTCTTAGATGTTTGCGACGATGGCGCACAGGCCCTGCCCTGGCTAGAAGCGGGGCCCCGCCTGGCACGGCTGGTGCCACGTGCAGCGGCGCTGTGCCTGCTGAACCAGTGGCCAGGCGCCACCACCATGCCCGATGCGGCGGCACGCTGCGATGCGTTTTACCAAGCTATTTTGCAGGGAACTTCTATCGATGAGGGGGGCAATGCTGCTATGGACTCATTGGGCAAGCCACCGGGGCCGAGCGCGCCCGAACTCACACCCGCTAGCGCAGACCCTAGCGCCACACCTACAGCGCCGTATACAGCGCCGCATATCGCTGTATGGGGCGAGCCGCAACGGGCACTTCAGGTGCGGCCAGCCGTAGAGACCCAGGCGCGCAGTTTTCGCCAAGTCACTTCCCTGTCTTACGACTTGGTAGGCTCAACCCAGCTCATGCAACGCCTGGGCGCCGAGGCCTACAGCTTGGCCCTGCAAAACTACCACCTACGCTTTGCCAACATCGTGCAGCGCTGGGCTGGTGTCAGCGATGCACCCCAGGGCGACGACGGCATCATGTGCTACTTTGGCACCCTGCGCTCCGACGAAACTACGGTGCGCTCGGCCATGTTTGCCGCCTTGGACCTGATGGCCGAGGCCAAACATTTGGCGGTAGACATTCGCATTGGCTTGGCGACGGGCCAGCTAGCGGTGTCCGAGGCGCATTACGTGGGTTTGTCGGTGCATTTGGCAGCGCGCATCCAAGCGCTGGCCCAAGCCGGAGAGATTTTGCTGAGCGCACAAACCGCCAAGCTGGTCGAAGGCATGTTCAGCGTGGTGGCCACCGAGCAAAGCCATAGCCTCAAAGGTTTTAGCGAAACAGCCACCGTCTACAGGCTGGAACAAGCCAAACAAGTGCTGCAATGGTCGCAATGGACGGGCAGTTCGGCCAAAAGCTTGGTGGGCCGCGATTTGGAATTGCAAAACCTGCAAGCCCAGTGGCAAAAAGCCGTGCACAAAGGTGTGCGCTATGTGCACATTTACGGCGAAGCAGGCATTGGCAAAAGCCAACTGATGACCAGTTTTGCGCATGGCCTCGAACGGAGCGAAAACGCCAAAGTATTTATTTGCCGCTGCATCCCAGAAACCAGCAGCCGGGCCTTTGGCCCCATCATCGCCTTGCTAGAGCAATGGCTGCAGATTGAGTCGACCGACGACCTGCCCACCCGCCAGATGCATTTTCAAACCGCGCGCGACGCAGGCACCAATACCGAGAGTGACTTGTACGCCATTGGCCGCTTGCTCGGCCTGACACTGCCTACTGCGCCCAGCGCAGATAAAGACTTGCCAGAGCCCAATCGGCGCAGCGTGCTGCGCTACATGGTGCAATGGCTGGTACGCAAAGCCAGCCAGCAAGCGCTGCTGTGTGTGGTGGAAGACATCCAATGGGCCGACCCTTCAACTCTCGAATTTTTGAGTTTGGTGAAAGCCGAGGCAGCGCGCACGCCGCTCTTGGTTTTGCTGACGCAACGGGTCGACTCACAAAGCACACCGCATTTGCCCATTGCCGACGCGCAGTTGCAGCTGAGCGGCTTAGCGGGCGAGGCGGTACGCAATTTGATTCGCGCCCTGGCAGGCCAAACTGCGTTGTCGAAAAGCCTGGTTCATGCTATCGAAGAAAAAGCCGATGGCGTGCCCTTGTTTGTCGAGATGTGCACCGAGCTTGCGTTGGAGTCTGGCAAAGATGGCATGCAAATGAGCGCGCCTAGCGCGCAGCCCTTTCAAGTGCCGCCTACGGTGCGCGATCTGCTGATGCAGCGCTTGGACAGCTTGGGCGCAGCGCGGCAGTTGGCACAAATTTGCAGTGCCTTGGGGCGTGAATTTTCTTTGCCGCTCTTGGCCGCGGTTTTGCAGTCCAGCGCGTCGCCCATCGACGCGGGCCGTTTGAACCGCCTGATGGTGGATTTGCTGCACACCGGCTTGCTGTTGGCTTCGCGCCAGCACAAAAATCAATACTTCTACTTTCGCCACGCGATGATCCGTGACGTTGCCTATGCATCGATGTGGGAGACCGATAGGCGCGCCTTGCACCACAACATTGCCAGCACCATTGAGACGGCGTTTCCCGACATTGCCGCCGCGCAACCCGAGCTTTTGGCCCACCACTACGCGGCCTGCGGTGCGGGTGCCCAGGCCCTGCGCTACCACCTGCAAGCGGCCAAACTACTCAAACGCAAGGAGGCCCATGCAGAAGCCCTGGTGCATTTGGACAAAGCCAAAGCCTTGCTGCCTGCCCTGCCACAAGATGCGCTGCGCGAGCGCAACGAAATGGAAATCGAGCTGGCCACTGCAGGCTCCTTGGTGCTGACCAAGGGCTATGGGGCCAGCAGCGTCGAGACCAGCTTTAAGCGGGCCATGGCGCTCAGCCATCGGCTGCAAGATGTGAAAGCCCTGCTGCGTTCACAGCTGGGCTTGGAGCTATACCACTTTGCGCGCGGCGACTTTGGCTTGGCCCATGCCTACATTGCCCAGGCGCAGGCCACCGCCAAAGACTTTAACGACGGCGTGACGACCGCCATTTGCCAATGGGTTCTGGCCAATGTGCTGTTTCACCAAGGCGAGGTTGCTGTGGCCTTGGAGCGTATGGAAGAGTGCGCCCAAGGCTACCAGCAAGCCGGGCTGCGCTCCCAGCTTGCACAAAGCCCCGACGTGATGTGTTTAATTTATTCCTCGCTCTGCCTTTGGGAGCTGGGCCGCAGCCTTGACGCCCTAAGCCGTGCCGATGAAGCCATTGCGCTGGCCCAGGCCAGCCAACAGCGCCTAGGAACGGGCCAGGCCTTGGGCGTGAAGGCCATGGTGCAGCTCTTGAATGGCCAAACCCAAGACGCCAGCACAACCGCCAGCCAAGCCATTGCTGTATGTGAAGCCGGTGAGCACGCCATGTGGACGGCGCATGCACGCTTCATTCAAGGCTATGCCACGGCAGAGCTGGGCGACTTGGCCACGGGGCTGCAGGCCATGGACGCAGCCGATGCCTTGTGGGCGTCCACCGGTTCCATTTTGACGCGCAGTTTTTATTTGTCGGCACGCGCCAAAGTCAATTCTCTGCTCGGTCACCATGACCGGGCGCAGGCTTTGATTCACGAAGCCTGGGGCATTGTGCACATCCATGGTGAACGCTACTTTGAGCCTGAAGTTTTGCGCCTGAAAGCAGAAATCCTCATTGCTGCCCAAGGCGCACTGGGCGCGGCATCCCAGCCCCAGGCCGAGGTGGAAACCTTGCTCGGCGAGGCACTGGCCAGCGCACAGGCACGCAAGCTCAAGGCACTCGAACTGCGGGTTTTGTGCAGCTTGCTCTCCTATGGGCTGGAACATCGCACCCGAGATGCCGATCTGGCGCACACCGCAAACAGTTTGGGTCAGCTTTTGCAGCACTTCCCACAAACCAGCGGCACCCAAGACGCCTTGCGCGCAAAGCAACTGATTGCCGTGGCCACACAACGACTTGCACAAACATAAACATCGAGGAGCATCCCACATGGAATACGAAAATATTTCTGTTGCCGACTATGTAGTCGCGCGGCAAGCCAACCCGGTTTTGGCAACGCGATTATTGTTCTCTTGGCTGTGCGACGACCACGCCCGCGAGATCTTGTACCAAGACATGAACCGCCGTTGCTGCGCCCTGGCCTTTGAAAGCCAGGCCTTGCTTGACAACGACGCAAGCGCTGTTAATGACGACGGCCCTAAAAGCTATCGGCAAACCGCGTTTTTACTGGCAGCGCAGGCACACGTCGAAGATGCATTTACCCAGTCGGCTGTAGCCAATAATTATTCGGAGTTGAAATACAGTAATTCACCGTTTCAAGGCCTGGGTGGCACCTTTATGCTGGCAATTGACCAGCCCAACCCAGACCCCAAAGCACCTGACTTCAAGTCGCACGATGCGCAGCGAACCTACTGTTACGACGCGTTGAACGATCTAGAAAAGTTCTTTGACCCCATCGCTACCGTGGCCTTCAAAATGGGGGCTTTGCTGCCACTGAAATCGCGTAATTTCGACCTCACAGCGCTGGCCGAACAGGTGTCGATACGCTACGTTGCCATGCTATTTGGTTTTTCGCAAGTCGACTTGCCAATCTTGGCGGAAACCGGCAGGGCCATTGGCAAAGGTTTGCAATACCAAATGATGGCGCGCAATTTTATTGACGACCCATTCGTCATCCCAGAGACCAAGGTGGCACTGGGAAAAGTCAGTAAACGCGCTGCGGAGCTGCTCGGGCTGTACAGCCACCGCATAGGCAAAGTGCAAGAAGACGCGTGGACAGACTTGCAAGAAGAATGGGACAAGCTGCGTGCGTATTGGTTTGAGGATGCATCAGGCAATGCAGCCCGAAAAGTTCAAATTCTCAGAGGCGATGGGAATCGACCCCCATTTGAGCCACTGATGCAAAAACTGGCCAATGACACGAGTGGCTTTAGCATTACCGAGAAAGCCATTTTGATGGCGGGCTTGGTGGGCGGAGCGGTTACCAATATTCGCAGCGCCATTTGCATTTCAATCGCCCAGTATTTCAAATTATCTCCAGAACAATTGCACAGTGTGCGCACCGACGCAGTAGAGGCATTTTTGGCCCATCGCGACGCCAATTGGTCAGGCGCAGCGTCAGAGAAGTTTCGTGCTTTGGTGGAAGAGGCTATGCGCGTCAATCCACCTGCGGCCTTTTTGCCGCGCAAAGCCAAGCAGAGCTTCCTGCCTGCAGCCAGTGCGAAAGACTCATGCATTGAACCGAAAGCCGAGTTTCGAAATCAGTTGATGCCAGAGGGCAGTCTCATGGTTCTGGGCGTTGGTGGCGCTACTTGGACTGATGCCGACACAACTGTGAACTTTGACAAAACGGAAGCCGCCAACCAGGCAGGCTGCCCACACCGCTTCGCACTGCCAGCCAAGCCCAGCGCGCCACAAGAAGCCTGCCCATTCAGCAAAGTATTTGGTGGCCCGCCAGACCAAAACAATGTCGCGAACAAGGCGGTGTATTCGCACTCTTGTTTTGGTAAAAATTTTGCCATGCATATCATTACGTATACCGTGCGGCAACTGATGATCCTGCCCGGCTTGTCGCAGAGCATTGACGACACCACGGGCAAACCCAAAGGCCTGAGCAAAACCTGGGGCTATTACTGCGACAGTTACCCCTTGGAGTACCAACGCGACAAGCTCTTGCGCCAGTCGCCTTTGCAAACCGTGCTACCGGTAAAGAACCCTGTGCCTGAAAATGCAGCCGGTCTTAAAATGGTTTTGCAATACGGGGTGCCATTTATTGAAAAAGTGCTCAAAGACGCAAGGCATGTGCACTTTGCATCGTTTTTGTTTATCGATAACGACTCCAAGCTGGTACTCTTTACCGCCTATGACGGCGATTTTGACGCCTATATTGGTCACTTTGCGCGCGAATTTGGCCCGCTGTTTGACCGCTTTTTCTCGTTCATTGAAGGCGGGCCACCTGCGCCGATTGCCAAGCATCCCTTTGAATTTGTGCAGTTTTTGCGGCGCTACCAACAAGGGCCTGCGGCAGGCTACTTTTTTAGCGCCTACCCAGAAACACGGGTTGACCAAATTCAGTACCAATTCAATGGCCAGCGCAAATACGATTTGTTCGAGCTAGGGAACGAGCCATGAGCGCGCACGCCGTGGCGCCCAAGCCAGCTTCTGCTGGTACGCAGTGGCTGGTTGCCAAGGGCTATAAAAATCAACTGCGTCGCAATTATTTACTGCAGCTGGTAGACGACAGCGCGCAGGAATACGCTGCCCAGACCGCGCTAGAAAAGGCTGCGTTTGCAGCAACTCGGTACGCCAACTGGCGTGAGCATGGCATTCTGCCTGTGCGGATTTTTTCTATCTTGCTCCAAAATTGGCTGCAAGCTGGGCATATTCTGGGCTACCAAGGCCAAGCCAGCCGCGACGCCCACCAACACGCAGCACGAAGCCAATTTAAGCTCGACTTGGGTTTTACCTATGCAGGCTTGCAAGCCCTGGGCGCGCATACCCAACTTTTAGATTTATGCAAACGCCTTGCGCCTGCATTTTCTGAAGGTGCTGATCTGCGTGCTGCCAGATGTTTGGGCGACTCGGGCCTGAGCGACCCGGCCTATTGGCACAGCCGCTACCGCAAGCAAGCAAGCCATGTGGTGTTGATCGCGCATGCAGCGGCAGCAAACGCAGACGCCGCTTGGTTGGCATTGGAATCGCATATTGAAGCGCAATTCATGCACGCAGACACGGGCACACTAGGCAAGCCTGCACCGATCCTACAAGCAGAATGGATCGAGCAAAGCTGTATCTTGTCGGATGCCACACCATCTGCCATTCATTTCGGCATGACCGACAGCATTTCTGCGCCAGAATTCACCGGCTTGCTAACGACAAAGGGCCTTTCCAAGACTCCATTATTAAAACCGCACGCACTGGGCGAATTGCTGCTGGGCCATGAGCGTGACGACCGCTCCAACGCTTGGCTCTGGCCTACGGCCCAGCCCCAGGCCAGCGCCAATGTAGAACCGCGCCCATACCCCGAGCGCAAAGCTTATGCAGACTTTTTCAAAAATGCCAGTTTTGCGGCCCTGCGCAAAATGCAGCAAAACGTCGACGCCTTTGAAAACTACCTGACGCAACAAGTTGCCTTGGTGCCAGAGAACTGGCCCGAGAGCTACAAACGGGCTTGGTTAAAAGCCAAAATGCTAGGACGCTGGGCCAATGGGGAGCCCGTACAAAACGACAACGATGGCCCCATTGCGATGCGGCTCACAGCCAAGCAAACAGAACGCATGCAGCCTGCTGTTAAAGCAGCAATTATTAAGAATGACTTTGTCTATAAAGAAGACCGCCTGGGTCTAGGCTGCCCCATCGGTGCGCATGTACGCCGCATGAACCCTCGTGACGACCCGGTAGTGCCTTTTCTGCGGCGCCCTTTGCTGCGCCGTGGCGTGGCTTATGGTGCGAGCGATGCAAATGAAAAGGGATTGCTCGGCCTTTTTTTCTGCGCTAGCCTAGAGGAGCAGTTTGAACACCTCCTGGGCAAATGGTCGAACGACAGCCCTATGGGCATGCCGCAAAGCCCGAGTGAAAACGACCCCTTAATAGGTGTGCATGACGGCCCCAAGCCACAATTTAGCATCCCCACCGCCAAGGGCACCGTTACGCTGCAAAATTTGCCCGACTTTGTACAAACCCTGGGCACTTTGTATGCCTTGTTTCCCAGCGTGGATGCACTGCAAAAAATTGCAGAAGGTAAGTTGGCTTCTTACACCGTATTTGTAGCAGCTTAGGCAGAGCATGGCCGCCTTGCCCGACGCTTCAGAGCCCATCTTGCCCAGCGGCGAGTTGCCTCCACCATTGGACACCAATAACCCGCCGCCACTCGACCAATACTGCGACCTGGTGATGCAAGGCGGTGTGGTGGACGGCGTGATCTATCCCGGCGTATTGACCGAGCTGGCGCGGCGCTTTCGCTTTCAAAGCATTGCGGGCACCTCGGTCGGTGCGATTGCGGCGTCGCTGGCTGCGGCGTCTGAATTTGCGCGACGCTTTGGCTCCGACGACGGCTTTAACCAAGTGCTACGCAAAATTCCGCAAGAGCTGGCCAAGCCCAACCCTAGCGATGCCTCGCAAACGAAGTTGCGCTCTTTGTTCCAGCCCGATGCCAAGCTGCAGCGTTTGTTCCTGTTGCTGGTCGATGTGCTTTCGGTAACGGCCGCCCAACGCATCCCTACCCTGTTGCGCACATTTGTGCAGTACTACGGGCGGTTTTTGCTCGTCGGGGCATTGCTATTCGGGGCCTTGCCCTTGGCTATGTTGGCTTACTTTTTGCTCACATGCCAATGCAATCACATGCCAACGAGTGCCTTGGCTGCCTACCTCACCGTCAAAATTATTGTTTTGGTTCTAGTTGTATTGCTCGGAGCAGTGATCGCATTGGCCGTAGCGCTCTACCGCGACTACCTCGCCCTGGCCAGCAATGGAGGTTTTGGTTTTTGCAGCGGCATGTCGCTCGACGGCGGTGCCACCGAGGGCTTGGTGGAATGGCTGCACAAAGGCATTCAAGGGGCGGCCAAGCTTCCGCTCAGCCGTCCGCTGTGCTTTGAAGATCTATGGAGCGCGCCCGGTGGCCCGCGCGATGCCCAGGGGCAGCCCGCACCGCTCTCCATCAACTTGCGCATGATCAGCACGGCCGTGAGCCATGGCAGACCGTATGAATTTCCCATCGATCCCAACTCCACACGTTTGTTTTTTAAGCTCTCTGAGTTTAAAGATTATTTTCCGGAAAGTGTTTTTACCTATTTAGGAAAAGTAGCCAAACCCTACGAATTCCAGACCAGCGTACCCAGTGCCACACCAGGCGGGCCAACCGATCTAACCAGCCCTGACCCAAACCCAGATCCCAATGCCCTACCGATACAAGCTCAGGCCGACAAACAAGATTTCCGCGAACTGCCCATTGGTGAATTACCTATCTTGGTAGCCGCACGCCTGAGCATGAACTTCCCCGTGCTCTTCAAATCCGTTCCGCTGTGGGCCATTGACGAAGAGCGCGGCAGGTTTAATAAAAATGCCCCCGTGTTCAGACGGGTTTGGTTCTCTGACGGCGGCATCAGCTCGAACTTTCCCATCCATTTCTTTGACGAAGCCCTGCCCTCCTGGCCCACCTTTGGCGTCTACCTTGCGGACCAAAGCCGCCACCACCGCTATGAGCGCGCGCCCGGCAAACCAGCCAAGCCGCAACCACCTTACTGGCTGCCGCGCTTTCATACCGAGGGTAAATTCGAAAAATGGCTACCAGTTTTTAGCAATGATGACGAAGATTTACCTCCTGAGCAAAAATCCAAAAAGATGGCTGGAAAATTAAAGCAAGACGCCGGCTTCATCAGCTATTTGGGCGGCATAGCACGCACAGCCAAAGACTGGGCCGACAACGCCAACCTGCGCACACCGGGCGTGCGCGAGCGGGTGGTCTATGTCTACAAAAACGGTAGCAAAGACCCCAGCAAAGGCGAAGCCGTGCAAACCCATGGCGGCCTGAACCTCAAGCTGCCCGGCAAAAACATTGAAGAGCTGGGCTACTTCAACGGCGTTGCCGCAGGCCAAGCCCTGGTGCGCAAGTTTTTGGGTGACAGTCCGCGCGCCAATAAAAATTTAAACGCCAGCCCAGGCTGGCTAGACCACCGCTGGACGCGTTTTAACGCCTATTTAAACGCCTTTCAAAACCACTTGGCAGGCTTCTCGCAAGCGGCGCAGGCCGCGCGCGCTACCCCCACGCTAGCCCAGCAAATTGCGCAAGCGCAAAACCAGCCACCGCTGTACACAGAAACCTACTTTGAACCCACACTCACCGCCACCCAGGCCCAGGCCCTGCAAAACGCTACGCATGCCATTGAAGCCCTAGAGGCCGCCTTGGCGCAAAACAAGGTCTACCAGCCTTACCAAGACGCACCCCAGCCCAAGCTGGGCCTGCGCCCGGGGCTTTGAGGGCTACGCGCGCACAACGCAAGCGACTGTGCTTCAATACGCACTTATGAACCCCTCTGCCATGCACCGTCGCACACTCCTCCAAACCAGTTTGGCTTTCACAGCAGCTACATTTTTTATAGCTGCTCACGCACAATCTACGGGCATTGCAGCCACAAAGCGGCAAAAACTGGTGATCCAAGTCAGCGACGCCGACCCCGCAAAATGGAGCCTGGCGCTGAACAATGCGCAAAACGTGCAAGAAGAGCTGGGCGCTGCCAATGTCGAGATTGAGCTGGTGGCCTACGGGCCTGGCATTGGCATGCTCAAGATCGACTCCGCCGCCAACTCGCGCGTGGCCGAGGCGCTCAAAGCAGGCGTGAAGATAGTGGCCTGCGAGAACACCATGCGCAAGCAAAAACTGAGCAAAGAAGACATGCTGGCCAACATCAGCTACGCGCCTGCCGGAGTGACCGAGATCATGCGGCTGCAGCAAGCGGGCTGGTCTTACATTCGGCCCTGAGCACGGCTTGGGGCAGCGAGGCGCTCCTATAATTGCCCCACCTGCGGGCATCGTTCAATGGCAGGACCTGAGTTTCCCATACTCATGATGAGGGTTCGATTCCCTTTGCCCGCTCCAGCCACACCAATCTGCCCATGCTCTGGGACATCTTCTGCACTGTTATTGACAACCACGGCGACCTGGGCGTGTGCTGGCGTTTGTGCGCCGACCTGGCCGCGCGTGGCGAGCGGGTGCGCCTGTGGCTAGACGATGCCGCTGCCCTGGCCTGGATGGCCCCGCAAAGACCGGCAAACGTGCAGGTGCACACCTGGGCTGCAGACACCCGCTTTGCGCCGCCGGGCGACGTGGTGGTGGAGGCTTTTGGCTGCGACATCAGCGCGGCCCTGGCGCAGTGGGCGGCTGCCGAGCCAACTGCAAACGCTAGCAATTCAATAGCTGGCAACGCATATACTGCGGGCGTTGCAGGCCTTTTTTCCTCTGAATTGGCGGCTCAATTCACCTGGATCAACCTAGAATATTTAAGCGCCGAACCCTATGCCCAGCGCTGCCACGGCCTGCCCTCGCCGGTGTTGGCCGGGCCGGGCGCGGGGCGCAGCAAGCGCTTTTACTACCCCGGCTTTACGCCCGGCACCGGCGGCCTGCTGCGCGAGGCCAACTTGGCCCAGCGCCAAGCCGCGTTTGACCGCACAGCGTGGCTGGCCTCGCAGGACATTGCACTGGCACCCGGCGAGCGGCTGCTAAGCCTGTTTTGCTACGAGCCCGCCGCCTTGCCCGCCCTGCTGCGCGCGTTGCAGCAGGGCGGACAGCCCACGCGCTTGTTGGTGACTGCGGGGCGTGCTGCACAGGCCGTGCAAGCTGCTCTGCAAGCCAGCCATGCCGCGTCAGCTGCAGATAGTGAAAATAACCCGCAAGGCGCACCAGATTTTCGTGGAGCGCTATCAATTTCATATCTACCGTATATAAGCCAAGAAGATTTTGACCACCTGCTGTGGGCCTGCGATCTCAATTTTGTGCGCGGTGAAGACTCCTTGGTGCGCGCGTTGTGGGCAGGCAAGCCCCTGGTCTGGCAGATCTATCCGCAAAGCGACGGCGCACACGCCGCCAAGCTCGATGCCTTTTTAGACTGGCAGCATGCGCCGCCCAGCCTGTGTGCGCTGCAGCGCTGCTGGAACGGCCTGGGCCGTGGTGCTGAGCATCCTGACCTGCCCATTGCGCAGTGTCTGGCCGCTTGGCAGGCCAATGCCGAGCAAGCCCGCGCGCGCCTGTGGGCCCAGCCCAGCTTGGCCGAGCAATTGCGCCAGTTCGTGCTGAAAAACCGTTAAAATCGCAGGCTTTGCGCCAACCGGCGCGCCCGTGGCCGCAACAGTGCAAGCCGTGGCCCTTTGTTTGCTCACCCTCTTGCGCACCCGCAAGACACCCCTGGAAGCCCTATGAAAACCGCTCAAGAAATCCGCGCCGGCAACGTCATCATGCACGGAAAAGACCCGATGGTCGTGCTCAAAACCGAATACAGCCGTGGCGGCCGCAACAGCGCCACCGTGCGCATGAAGCTCAAGAGCCTGATCGCCAACTTCGGTACCGAAGTGGTCTTCAAAGCCGACGACAAAATGGACCAAGTCATCCTCGACAAAAAAGACTGCACCTACAGCTATTTTGCCGACCCGATGTATGTCTGCATGGACGCCGAATTCAACCAATACGAAGTTGAAGCCGAGAACATGGGCGACACGCTCAACTACCTCGAAGACGGCATGGAACTCGAAGTGGTGTTCTACGACGGCAAGGCCATCTCGGTCGAGCTGCCCACCAGCGTGGTGCGCGAGATCACCTGGACCGAGCCCGCCGTCAAAGGCGACACCTCGGGCAAAGTGCTCAAGCCCGCCAAAATTGCCACCGGCTTTGACGTGGGCGTGCCCATCTTCGTAGCCCAAGGCGACAAGGTTGAAATTGACACCCGCACCGGCGAGTACCGCAAGCGCGTTTAAAACTCCTTTTCGCATGCAACCCGGCCTGCAGCGCTTGCAGCCGGGCGATGCTGTTTTGCACCCCCTGCCAGCAGGTAGCGCGCTCTGGAACGAGAAGCAGGCCGTGGTGCAAGCCGGGCAAGACCTGCATTGCTTGAGCGGCTTCGACGCTGCAGACGCTATCAATACAATAGCTGCCTACGCACAATCTGCGGGCCTTGCGGCCGATTTTCCCTCTCAAAACCCACTTGCATTGCAATGGCAAGAAGATTTTGCCGTGTTGCAAGCCGACGGCACCGTGCCCTGGCTGTGTGTGTGCCTGCCCTCCCACTGGGCACCTGAAGACAAGCTCGGCCAAAGCCTGGCGCAGATCCACGCGCCCGTGGCCGACGCCGACTCCCTGCGCGCCGCCAGCGGTGCCCTGGCGCGCTTGGTCACCGGCGGCGAAGCTTGGCAGCGCGCGGTGTGGAGCATCAGCCCCAGCAACCGCTACGACCAGCACCCGCGCCGCCACCCGCGCACGCCCTGGCCCAGTGGCATTGGCGCGCTTGGCGAAACTGCCGAGTTGGGTGTGCAAGGCGGGCAAAACGCACAGGCCTTTGCGCAAGCCTGCTGGCTGCGCACCGAGCGGCAAATGTTTTTGCCCGTGCGGCGTGCCGATGGCAGCTTGGCCGGGCAAAGCGTTTTTTGCATTCACGTAGCTCTGCAGCCCCTCACCCAAGCCGTGCAAACGCCCGCCACAGCGCAGGCTTTGTACGAAAGCTTGCGCTCCATGAGCGACGCCGTGCTGGCCTACAAAGGCTTGGGCGCGGCGCGTGCGCCTTTGCTGCAATGGCTGCGCACGCAGACATAAAACCCGGCGCATCCGTCGATATACTGCACTTAACGCGGCGGCACGGAGTCGCTGGAGCAGACATTGAACAAAGGCCTTGGGGACATGAAAAACAATTTACAAAGCCCACGGGCTTGGTCGCTCAACTTGGGAGGCTGCGTGTTCGCGGCTTTGTTGCTGGCTGCTTGTGGGGGTGGCGGCGGTTCGAGCGCACCGGCGGCTCCTGCAGCACCGGCAATTTCTCTGCAAGCTGACTGCAGCGGGTGCGGCGCAGTAAACAGCACGACCTATAGCGGCAGTGGCGTTGGCACCTGGAGCTATAAGAACAGTAGCAACACAGACCTCACTTTCAACATCAATATTGACGGTGTATCGGCAGGCAAACAGGTCACGCTCGCCTTCAGCAATGGCACAACGCAAACCGCTGTGACCACGCCGAGCACGGGCGTGCTGGCCGCGCCCCTGGCTGAAGCCCAGTTTGCGCCCGCTGACAAAGCCAGCGTCGGCCCTGTGCCTAGCAGCTTGAACGCTGCGCAGGATGCGCACGACGCAGACCACAGCGCACGCATGGCGCAAAACAAAGCCGTGGTAGGGCAACTGCGCGCCATGCGCGCAAACAGCACTGGCCAAGGCCCGCAGCCAGATGCCACTTTCGCTTCGGTTTTGGCACCCTCATTTGCCCCTATTACCACCAGCGCGCCCGCGAATGGAAGCACCCGGACTTGGAACGACCTTGGCTCTGGCAGCACAGTCACGCTTTACCTCACCAGCGTTCAAAGCAGTTGTGCCTTGCCCTCTGGGCGCAATGTAGTTTTTTGGCTCGACGCCAGCTCCATCTCAGGCAATCTGGTTACCGCGGCAGACATCAGCGCCATGTCAACAGCGATGTGCGGTACTGGCGCGGGTTTTGCACAAATCAACACCTTGCTAGGTGATGTTTGGGGCGCACATAAATTCCCACTCGATTTAATTCAAGACTCACCCGGACTTCTGCAAAATATCAACATTGCCATCGTGAATGCGCCTCCTTCGGCTGGGTGGGCGGGCTATTTTTATAGCGTCAATAATTTCTTAAAAACATCGAGCCCACCTAACAACGCAAACTCCAACCAAGCACTGGTATTTTTTATCAATTCCAACCAAGTGAAGAGCGACCGCAATTATTCCATTTCAACCTTGTTGCACGAAGCCACGCACATGACCAACTTCTACCAACGTGCGGTGCTGCGCAACACCGACCACGACACTTGGCTAGAAGAAACCTCGGCCATGATGACCGAAGACATTGTGGTCCCCACTGTGCTGGTGGGTTACAACAAAATAGCCAGCTACCGCTTGCCTGGCTACCTGGCTACAGGCGGCGGCGTGAGTTATATCAATTGGCCCAATCTATCGACCTCTAACTACAACATGGGCGGTGCTTTTGGTGCCTACCTCAACCGCAAATACGGCTTGGCCGTTTACCAAGGCTTGGTCACCAATTGCGCAGACAGTATCACCATATCTGGCTTGAGTTACGGTTGCCTAGACAACTTGATTCGCAGCAATGGTGGTACGGGTTTTGCAGACGATTTTGCACATTTTGGCGCGGCCATTTTTAGCGCTTTGCCTGTGGCAACAGCACCGGTAAATTACGGCTTTCCAGCCAAACAAACGGGAAGCTATACGCTGCAGGCTATCGATGTTTCCACCATGCGCACCTTGCGGCCTGCAGTGGCCACGCCCTTGAACGCAGGCTACACCGCCACCACGCACAGCTACCAACTCGACACGGTACCCGTCGGCAAAACCAGCTACACCCGCAACAACGTGCTGGTGCCCGCTAACACCACTTTGCTGCTGACGATTCAGTAAGCACGGCCCTCTGCACTTATCAAAAAGTACGTCTATGCAATTGCGCAAACTTCTACCCCTCTTGCAGCACCCGCAGCCCTTGCCATCTTTGCGCGGCGCGCGCGCAGCCATGTTGGCAGCCAGTGCAACGGTGCTGCTGTGCACCGGCTGTGTGCTCGCTCAACCTGAGCCCAGCACCAGCCAAACCGCAGGCCAAAGTAGCGTGCAAGGCCAATGGCAGGGCGTGCTCACACGCAAGGGCCCCGATCTGGGCGCTTGGTGGGCGCTGACCGACAGCCAAGGCAAAACTTGGCGTTTAGAGCCCAGCAACCCGGCGCAAAACCAGCAACTCATGGTCTGGCAAAACCGCATGGTCAACGTGCGGGGCAGCAGCCTGCCACCGATGCTGGCCACCGAGCGCATCCAACTGAATGAAGTTGTACTCAGCGCCGAAAAGTAATCCATGCGGCAGCGTTGTATTCAGCAATGGCTAAAACCGCCAAAAAGCTTCTTGGCTCTGGGTTTTGGTTTAAGCCTGCAACTGACGGGCTTGGCGGCCTCGTTTGCACCCGTGGCGGCAGAACACGGCATGGTGGTGACAGCCCAGCACCTGGCCACCAAGGTGGGCGTGGCGGTGCTGCAGCGCGGCGGCAATGCGGTTGACGCTGCGGTGGCCGTGGGCTATGCGCTGGCGGTGGTCTACCCAGCAGCGGGCAACCTGGGCGGCGGCGGCTTCATGACATTGCAACTGGCCGATGGCCGCAAGCGCTTTATCGACTTTCGCGAAAAAGCCCCGCTGGCCGCCACAGCCAATATGTACCTGGGCCCAGACGGCAATGTCGTCAAAGGCCTGAGCACTTACGGGCATTTGGCGGTGGCCGTGCCGGGCAGCGTGGCGGGCTTGGAATACGCCCGCGCCCAATACGGCTCGATGCCACGCCCTGCCCTCATCGCGCCCGCCATTCGCTTGGCTAACAAAGGCTTTGTGCTGGAGTCGGGTGACGTAGCCCTGTTGGGCGCTGCAAGCAAAGACTTTGCCAAAGACCCGGCCAGTGCCGCCATCTTTTTAAAGCGCGGCCAGACCTACCAAGTAGGCGACACGCTGGTGCAAAAAGACCTGGCCCGCACCCTGCGCGCCATCAGCCGCAAAGGCGCCAACGGCTTTTACCAAGGGCCGGTCGCGCAGGCCATTGCGCTGGCCAGCCAAGGGGGCGGCGGCATCATCACGCAGGCCGACTTGGCCCAGTACAGCGTGCGCGAGTTGCCGCCGATAGAGTGCGACTACCGGGGCTACCACATCGTCTCGGCCGCGCCACCCAGCTCGGGCGGGGTGGTGATCTGCGAGGTCTTGAATATTTTGGAGGGCTACCCGCTGCCCGAGTTGGGTTTTCGCTCGGCCCAGGCCGTGCACTACCAAATCGAGGCCATGCGCCACGCCTATGTCGACCGCAACCGCTATTTGGGCGACCCCGACTTTGTGCGCAACCCCATCGAACGCTTGACCGACAAAGCCTATGCCGCGCAGATTCGCTCGGCCATCGACCCCAGCAAAGCCGGTGTATCCCCAAGCGTTCAACCCGACGTCGAGCCGCACGAAGGCAGCAACACCACCCACTACTCGATTGCCGACCGCTGGGGCAATGCCGTGGCCGTGACCTACACCTTGAACGACTGGTTCGGCGCCCGCGTTACCGCCGCCGGAACCGGCGTGGTGCTGAACAACGAAATGGACGACTTCAGCGTCAAAGTGGGCGTGCCCAATTTGTATGGTTTGGTGCAAGGCCAAGCCAACGCCATTGCGCCGGGCAAGCGCCCGCTCTCGTCCATGAGCCCAACCATCGTCAGCCAGAACGGCCAGCCGGTGATGGTGGTGGGCACCGCAGGCGGTAGCCGCATCATCACCGCCGTGCTGCACAGCATTTTGAACGTGATCGACTACGGCATGGACGTGCAAGAGGCGATTGACGCGCCGCGCTTTCACCAACAAGCGCAGCCAGAGTTGACATTTTTAGAAAGCAACGCCCTGTCGCCCGACACCCGTAAAATTTTAGAAGCCTGGGGCCAAGCATTCGGCCCGCCGCAGTCTGTCAAACACATGGCCGCCGTGCTGATCGGCGCACCCGCGCTGGGCGCCAAACCCGTGGGCAAAAACCGTTTTTATGGTGCCAACGACCCACGGCGCAACGGCGGTTTGGCCTTGGGTTATTGAGCGCTGCTCACTGTTGCAGCGCGGCCCAAACGGCTTCCATCAGCACCAAAGTGGCTTCGTCCGTGGGGCAGGGCCGCCCACAGGCGGCAGACACCAGCACGGTATTGCCATGGTTGAGGCCTAGCAGTTGTTCAATGTCTTCACCCCATTCGCCCAGGAACTGCGGCAGGCTGTCTTTGCTCGTTCCTTGAATGATGGATTTTTGGGTGACGTTGAGCGTGGCCAAGATCTGCGGCACGGCCTGGGCCACGGTGCGGGGCCACTGTGCGCGGGGCAAGGGTTTTACGTCGGCCATTGCAAGCGCGCAAAAAATTAGCCCGACGGCGCTAGCGAGCAGGTGTTTCATGGGGCGATCCTTTCACAGCACAAATAAGCGTCAAACCGGTGCATCACGGACATGGGCTTCCTGCTTCGATGCGCCCAGCTAAGCGCTGTGCGCTGGTGGCCGTTCTTGCAAAACCCCTTGCACTAGGCTGAGCTGGCGCTGGCAGCGCGCCGCCAATGTGTGGTCGTGGGTGACGAGCACAAAGGCCGTGCCTTTGTCGCGTGCGAGCTGCAGCATCAGCTCGAACACGCCGTCGGCGGTGCTGCGGTCGAGGTTGCCGGTGGGTTCGTCGGCCAGCACACAGGCAGGCTGGGTGACCAAGGCGCGGGCAATCGCCACGCGCTGGCGCTCGCCGCCCGACAGCTCCGCCGGACGGTGCTGGGCGCGTGCCTCCAGGCCCACAGATGCTAGTATTTTCATAGCTGCTAACGCAGCACTGGCGGGCGTTTCGCGCCGAATCATCAATGGCATGGCGACGTTATCTAGCGCGCTGAACTCAGGCAGCAGGTGGTGAAATTGGTAGATAAAACCCAGGTGCAGGTTGCGCATGCGGCCCTGCTGGGCCGCGCTCATGGGCGCGAGCGCCTGGCCCAGCAGCTCAACCGTGCCGCTGGTGGGCGCGTCCAGCCCGCCGAGCAAATGCAAGAGCGTGCTCTTGCCCGAACCCGAGGCTCCGACGATGGCCACCGTCTCGCCCGCACGCACCTGCAGGTCTACGCCCTGCAACACGGTAACGTCGAGCGGGCCTTCGACAAAACGCTTGCCCAAGGCCTGGGCGCGCAGCACCACGGCCCCTTCAATGTGGCCTGTGCTGAGCCTGTCAAAAGACTCAGGGCGAGCGGCTATAGGACTATTCATAGCGCAGGGCCTCGGCTGGGTTGACGCGGCTGGCACGCCAGCTGGGGTACAGGGTGGCGACAAAGGCCAAGAGCAGGGCGATCAGGGCCGTGGGCACGATGTCGCTGCTCTGCGGCTCGCTGGGCATGCGACTGATGAGGTAGATGTCTTGCGGCAAAAAACTGGCATGCAGCAGGTGCTCAATGGCGGGCACGATCACGTCGATGTTGTAGGCCACCAGCAAGCCCAAGCCCAGGCCCGCCAGCGTGCCGATCACGCCCACCAGCGCGCCCTGCACCACAAACACCGCCATGACGCTGCGCGGGCTGGCGCCCAAGGTGCGCAAGATGGCGATGTCGGCGCGCTTGTCGGTCACGCTCATGACCAAGGTGCTGACCAGGTTGAAGGCCGCCACCGCTACGATCAGGGTGAGGATGATGAACATCATGCGCTTTTCCAGCTCCACGGCAGCGAACCAGGTTTTGTTTTGCTGTGTCCAGTCGCGCACCAGCACCTCGCCTCTGGTGCCGCCAGTGAGCACACCGCGCAATTGCATGGCCACGCTGCGCGCCTCGTGCAGGTCACGCAGCTTCAGGCGCACACCGGTGGGGCCTTCAAGGCGAAAGATTTTTTGCGCGTCGTCCATGTGCATCAAGGCCAGGGCCGAGTCGTACTCGTAGTGGCCCGAGTCAAACGTACCCACCACCGTCATTTGCTTTAAGCGCGGCACCACGCCTGCGGGCGTGACCTGGCCGCTGGGCGCGATCAAGGTGATTTTGTCGCCCTCGTGCACGCCCAGTTGGCGCGCCAACTCAACGCCCAGCACCAGGCCAAACTCGCCGCCCACCAAACGCGCCAAGGCCTGCTGCGAAGTGGCCGCGCCCAGGTCGGTTACCTGGCCTTCGGTGGCTGGGTTGATGCCCCGCACCAAAATGCCTTTCATGTCTTCACCGCGCGCCAGCAGTGCTTGGGCTGCTATAAAAGTAGAAGCACCTACAACCTGCGGCAAGGTTTGGGCTTCACGCAAAGTTTGCGCTGCGTCGGGCAACGCGCTGCCACTGGGGCTGATGATTTCAATGTGCGAGACCACGCTGAGCATGCGGTCGCGCACCTCTTTTTGAAAGCCGTTCATCACGCTCAGCACGATGATGAGAGCGGCCACGCCCAGCGCAATGCCCAGCATCGACACGCCTGAGATGAAAGAGATAAAGCCATTGCGCCGGGTGGCGCGGCCGGCGCGGGTGTAGCGCCAGCCCAGGCGAAGTTCAAAAGGGAGTTGCATCAAAGATCAATTGCATAATTCAAAGCAGATGCACCTGATTATCCCTTTCGCCGCCCGCCCCGCCGCTGCCAGCCCCAAAAGCCCTGCCAGGCCGCAGCCGCGCCACCTGGAGCCGCTGCCCGAGCTACCCCAGCTGCAACGCCTGCTGCAGCGCTTGGCCCCTGCAACCCAGCCCGACGCAGACGCCAGCGCTGACGCCTACACCCGCAGCCCGCCGCACGAGCGCGTGCTGGCCGCGGCGCTGGGCCTGCAAGCACCGGACGGGCAAATCCCTTGGGCGGCACTGCAAGCGCAACGTTCTGGGTTTGTAGAGGGTTTTGCCGGTCTCGCAGGCGCAAGCGGCAAGAGCGCTTGGGCCTTCGTCACCCCTTGCCACTGGCACGTAGGCATGGACCACATCAGCATGAGCGGGCTGGCGGGCTTGGGCTTACAAGAGGCCGAGTCGCGCGCGCTCTTGGCCAGCTTGCAGCCCTGGTTTGCCGAAGACGGCATTGCCCTGCACTACCTACAGCCGGGCCAGTGGCTGGCCTGCGCCGAGGTGTTTCGCGGCTTGGCCACCGCATCGCTCGACCGCGTGCAGGGCCGCAACTTAGACGCTTGGATGCCCGAGGGTGTGCAGGCCGCGCCGCTGCGCCGCCTACAAAACGAAATGCAAATGCTGCTCTACCACCACCCAGTAAACGACGCACGCGCCGCGCGCGGACTGCTGCCCATCAACAGCTTTTGGCTGAGTGGCGCGGGGGCTTTGCCGGTTGGCGACAGCGTGGCAGACAACGCCAACAGCGCGCACGCCGACATGCAAGTGCAAGCGCAAGTGCAAGCGCAAGTGCAAGTGGTCGACAGCCTGCGCGAGCCCGCACTGGCGCAAGACTGGGCGGCTTGGGCCGCTGCGTGGCAGGCGATTGACGCCACGCATTGCAGCAACGTGCTGCGCGCCCTGGACGCAGGCCAAGCCGTGCAATTGAGCTTGTGCGGCGAGCACAGCGCCCACAGCTGGGGCCCTGCCAAGCGCCCGTTTCTCTCCCGAATAACAATGCAAATAAGGCAAAAAAGCGCATGGAATATGCGTGAGCAGCTATGAAAATAATAGTACGCGACGTCCCACCCCGCTCGGTGTGGGCACTTGAACAAGCCGGTGTGCACCCGCTGTTGGCGCGCTTGTTTGCCGCACGCGGCGTGGCCAGCAAAGACGAGCTCGACGAAGGCCTGGCCCGCCTGCTGCCACCGCAAGGCGAGCAAGGCCTCAAGGGCATTGCAGCGGCGGCCAGGCTCTTAGCAGACGCGTTGGCGGCGCGCAAACGCCTGTGTATCGTGGCCGACTACGACTGCGACGGTGCCACCGCCTGCGCCGTGGCGGTGCGCGGCCTGCGCTTGTTGGGCGCGGCTTTTGGTGACGCCTTTGCGCCCAGCTCGGTGGCCTACCTCGTGCCCGACCGCGTGGTCGACGGCTACGGCCTCACGCCCAGCATCGCCCAGCGCGTCAAGGCCAGCGGGGCCGATGTGCTGATTACGGTAGACAACGGCATTGCCAGCGTCGAGGGCGTGGCCACGGCGCGCGCCTTGGGCATGCAGGTGCTGGTGACCGACCACCACCTGCCAGCCGCCGAGCTGCCCCAGGCCGACGCCTTGGTCAACCCCAACCAACCGGGCTGCAATTTTGAGAGCAAGAGCATGGCTGGCGTGGGCGTAATGTTCTACGTGCTGCTGGCCCTGCGCGCCGAACTGCGCCAACGCGGGCTGTATGCGGCGCGCGCTGAGCCCATCGCAGGGCAGGTTTCGACCGGCACAGCACGAACCGAGCCTCGGCTCGACACGCTTTTGCCCCTGGTCGCCCTGGGCACCGTGGCCGACGTAGTCAAGCTCGACGCAAACAACCGTCGCCTCGTGGCACAAGGGCTCAAACGCGTCAGAGCGGGCTCCCTGCCTGCGGGGCTAGCTAGCCTTTTTGTAGCAGCTGGGCGCACTGCCAAGCTCGCCACCACCTTTGATTTGGGCTTTGCGCTGGGCCCGCGCATCAATGCCGCTGGGCGTTTGGCCGACATGGGCATGGGCATTGAATGCCTGCTGACCGACGACCCGGCCCGCGCCGACGAGTTGGCCAAGGCGCTTGACGGCATCAACCGCGAGCGCAAAGAAATTGAAGGCAAAAATAGCGAAGAAGCTCTGGCCTTGGCCGAGGGTTTGATCGACGAAGGCGAGGCCGCGCCCGCCGCCATCACGGTGTTTGACCCCGACTTTCACGAGGGCGTGGTGGGCATAGTGGCCAGCCGCCTCAAAGACAAATTTCACCGCCCCTGTTTTGTGTTTGCGCAGAGCGGCGCGTTGGGCAAAGAGAACGAGCTCAAGGGCTCGGGCCGCTCGATCCCCGGTTTTCATTTGCGCGACGCTCTCGACCTGCTGGCCAAGCGCCACAGCGGCGTGCTGCTGCGCTTTGGCGGCCACGCCATGGCGGCGGGCTGCACCATTGACGCTGACCAGCTTGACGTGTTTGAGCGCGGCCTGCAGCAGATCGCCAGCGAATGGCTTGACGCCGCTACTTTGCAGCGCAGCATGCAAACCGACGGCCCCCTGCCCGCCGCGTACCGCCGCGCCGACATAGTTGACACCTTGCACCACGAGGTCTGGGGCCAAGGCTTTGCGCCGCCCACCTTCAGCGAAGAAGTGCAAGTGCTCTCGCAGCGCCTGGTTGGCGAGAAGCATTTGGCGCTGAAACTCCAACACCAAGGCCAGCCCGTAGACGGCATTTGGTTTGGCCGCACCGAGCCCCTGCCGCCCTTGGTAACCCTGGCCTTTCGCCTCGACGCCGATGAATGGAATGGCGTGCGGCGGGTGCGGTTTTTGGTGGAAGGGGCGCAACTGCCTTAGGAGCAAGCCCTGTTAACAGGCCCTATAAAAACAGGCCCTATAAAAAAATGAAAAAAACCAGAAGACGCCCCCTGCGGGGTGCACTTCTGGCTTTGAACTTTGGGCGCCATCTGTATGGCACCGGGCGAGAACCGCTTAATAGGTTTGGTACCAAGCGCCGCCGTAGGCCAAGACATTGAAGGAGCCATTTAACAAGCTGCTGGTAATGGTTACCAAATTGGTCACATTGCGCGCACCTGTCGAGGTATACAACATCGACGAGCCATTCGAGCTAAATTGCAAGACGCTGGGGTTGATGCCGCCAGGCGCATTGACAGTATTGAACTTGATCACCACACCATCGGCATAGGTGGTGGCAGCAGGGTAGACCAAATTCACAGTCGTGCCATTCGTGTTGGCCGCGTTACCCTGAAAATTGCAGAACACAAAGCGCGTGGTGGTGTTGGTGATCGTCAGCGTATTGGCTGCACCCGCGTTGCATTGGAACACCTGCACACCACCCCCACTGGCCCCGCCCAAGGCCGTACCGGTGGCCGGCCAACCCGTTGCGGTTTTAGGACCGTAAAGGG
>CANFOR010000012.1 GCA_947448675.1 Betaproteobacteria bacterium | reverse complement strand
GGGCACACGGTAAGCGGCATGCGGCTGTGCGCTAGGCGCTGCATCAACGCGGCGTCGTGCACCGATTGCACTCCGTGGTCGATGCGCTCGACCTGCAGCACATCCAGCGCGGCCCACACGTAAGCGGGCGGGCCTTCTTCACCCGCATGCGCGACCAAGTGCAAGCCAAGGGCTTTGCAGCGCTGGAACACGCGGGCAAACTTCTCGGGCGGGTGGCCCAGCTCGCTGGAGTCCAGGCCCACACCGATGAACAGGTCGCGCAAGGGCAGCGCCTGCTCCAACGCGGCAAAGGCGTCCTCCTCACTCAAATGTCGCAAAAAGCACAGGATGAGCGAGGCGCTGATGCCCCACTCGGCCTGCGCGTCAACGCAGGCACGGTGCAAGCCACGCAGCACCGTGGCCATGGTCAAGCCGCGCGCGGTATGGGTTTGCGGGTCGAAAAATATTTCGGCCACTGCTACATTTTCGCTAGCTGCCCGCGCAAGGTAGGCGCGGGCCATATCGTAAAAATCTTGCTCATACAGGAGCACCGAAGCACCGGCGTAATAGATATCTAAGAAGCTTTGCAAGTTGCTAAAGGCGTAGGCACTACGCAGCGCCTCCACGCTGGCATAAGGCAGCTGCAAACCATTGCGCTGCGCCAAAGCAAAAATCAGCTCCGGCTCCAGCGAGCCCTCAATGTGGATATGCAGCTCGGCCTTGGGCATGCCGCGCAGCAAGGCAGGCAGGCGCTCGGCGGAAACGGATGGAACAGCAAACATACACAAGCTCCCAAAACAAAAGAGCCGCTCGAAAGCAGCTCTAGGATGACTACACCACAGAGGCGTAGCGAGCAGGTGCCAGGCCAGGCGCACGGAGCACAGGAACCGGAACGTACTTCAGGTACGTGAGGATTCCGAGCACCGCGCAACGACGCATGGCGCCTGCGCAGTAGCCGACTACTTTTTGTCGCCGCCGGGTACTTTGCCTTCTACACCCTTCACGTAGAAGTTCACGCCGCTCAAAAATTTGTCATCGGCAACAGCGTCTTTAGCGACCACCACCTTGCCGGTGTTGTCAGTGATCGGGCCCTTCCAGATGACAAAGCTGCCATCTGCCAAACCTTTTTTCACCTCAGCCACCTTGGCCTTGGTTTCATCGGGCACATCGGCGGCGATAGAGACGATGTCGATCGCACCTTCTTTCACGCCCCACCACACGCTGCTGTCACCCTTCCAGCTGCCGTCGAGCGCTTCTTTGGTGGCCTTGATGTAGTACGGACCCCAGTTGATGACGCTCGATGCCAAGTGGGCTTTGGGGCCGTAGGCGGTCATGTCGGAGTCCCAGCCAAAGGCGCGCTTGCCTTTTTCTTCGGCGGTTTTCAGCACGGCGGGGGAGTCGGTGTTTTGGAACAACACGTCAGCGCCGCCGTTGATGAGGGCGGTAGCAGCTTGGGTTTCTTGGGGTGGGTTGAACCACTCGTTGACCCAGATCACTTTGGTTTTAACTTTGGGGTTGACCGACTGCGCGCCCAGGGTGAAGCTGTTGATGTTGCGGATCACTTCTGGAATGGGCACCGAGCCAACCACACCTAAAATGCCGCTCTTGCTCATCTTGCCAGCGATCACGCCCGCCATGTAGGCGCCTTCGTAGGTGCGGCTGTCATAGGTGCGCATATTGGGCGCAGTTTTGTAGCCGGTGGCGTGCTCGAACTTCACGTCTTTCAGGTCGGCGGCGGCTTTGAGCATGGGCTCCATGTAGCCAAAGGTGGTACCAAAAATCAGCTTATTGCCTTGGCTGGCCATCTCGCGGAATACGCGCTCAGCGTCGGCCGACTCAGGCACCTTTTCAACGAAGCTGGTGACGATTTTGTCGCCCAATTCTTTTTCGAGTGCTTTGCGGGCATTGTCGTGGGCGAAAGTCCAACCACCATCGCCCACCGGGCCAATGTATGCAAAGGCCACTTTGAGTGGTTCAGGTTTGGCTGGTGCGGAGGCCGCAGCAGCCGGCGCAGGCGCAGGGGCTGCCTCTTCTTTTTTGCCGCAGCCCACCAGGGCAGAAGCGGCTAGCGCGGACAGCGCAGCCAGTTGGAGCAAAGAACGTTTGTGCATATCGGTCATGAAATCAATTCCTTCTAAAGTTGCCAGGGTGGTTACGAAAAAATAAACAGCGCTCAATTATGAGCCCGGATAAAAAGCTTTTCCAATCGACGCGGGCATGTTTACCCGTATCCATTGCGGGTTGCGCGAGATCAAAGCCAGCACCACGATGGTTGCCACATAGGGCAGCGCCGTGAGCAACTGGCTCGGCACCTCGACGCCCATGCCTTGCAGGTAAAACTGCAGCATGGTGACCCCGCCAAACAGATAAGCTCCCAGCAAGACCCGTGCCGGGCGCCATGTGGCGAAGGTTGTCAGGGCCAGGGCGATCCAGCCCTTGCCCGCCACCATGCCCTCAACCCACAGCGGCGTGTAGACCACCGAAATATAAGCCCCGGCCAAGCCACACAACGCACCACCCGCAACCACCGCAGCCAGCCGAATGCGCCGCACCGGATAGCCAAGCGCATGGGCTGACTCGGGGCTCTCGCCCACCGAGCGCAGCACCAAACCGGCGCGGGTACGGTACAGAAAATACACTAGGCTCAGGGTGAGTGCAATGCCAAAGTAGACCATGGGGTGCTGCTTGAACAAGGCATTGCCCAAGAAGGGAATTTGCGCGAGCCCAGGGATTTCAAACGCGGCATTGGTGGACAATTTTTCTTGCACATAGCCGGTGCCGACAAAGGCCGAGAAGCCCGCACCAAACAGGCTCACCGCCAAGCCCGTGGCCACCTGGTTGGTGTTCAGCCAAATCACCAGCAGACCAAACAGCCCGGCCAGGAAGGCCCCAGCCAACATGCCCGCCGCAAAGCCCACTAAAGTGCTGCCGCTGTGCACCACCGCGGCAAACCCGGCAATGGCGGCGCACAACATCATGCCCTCGGCACCGAGGTTGATTACGCCGGCTTTTTCGTTGATAAGCAGGCCCAGCGCAGCAATCGCCAACACGGTGCCCGCGCTCAGGGTGGAGGCCAAGAGCAATGCCATCGATTCCATCATGCGCTCCCGCGGGTGCTGGTGTGGCTGCTGCGCTGGATTCGGTAGGCCACCAAGGTGTCGCAGGCCAGCAGGCTAAACAGCAGCAGGCCTTGGAACACCCCGGTGATCGACTTAGACAGGCCCAAGCGCGACTGCGCCAACTCGCCGCCAATGTAGAACATACTCATCAAAATCGCCGAGAAAACCACTCCCAGCGGGTGCAAGCGCCCGATAAAGGCCACGATGATGGCCGCAAAGCCATAGCCAGCGGGCAGATAGGGCGTGAGCTGGCCAATCGGCCCAGCCACTTCTAAGGCCCCGGCAAGGCCCGCAAAACCGCCCGAGCACAGCAAGGCTACCCAGAGGGCTTTGCGCGCCGAAAAACCGGCATAGCGGGCCGCGGCGGGGGCCAATCCGCCAACTTGTTGGGCATAGCCTGCGCGGCTGCGAAACAAATACACCCACAGGGCACCCGCGCCCAGCAAAGCCAAGGGCAGGCCAATGCCCATGCGCGAGCCCGCCATCAAGCGTGGAATGCGCGTGACCGCCTCAAAGTTTTTGCTTTGCGGAAAGTTAAAGCCGTTAGGGTCCTTCCAGGGACCGTAGACCAGGTAGCTGAGCACCATGTCGGCGACGTAGACCAGCATCAGGCTGACCAAGATTTCGTTCGCGTTGAAACGCTCGTGCATCACAGCAACTATGCCCGCCCACAGCATCCCGCCTGCGATGCCTGCTATCAAAATTGCAGCAACTATCCAGGGACCGGTAGTTTTTTCGGCCAGCAAAGCCACACCACCGGCGGCCACACCACCGATGATGAACTGACCCTCGGCGCCAATGTTCCAAACGTTCGAACGGTAGCACAGCGACAGGCCCAGCGCGATCAACAAAAGCGGCGTGGCCTTGACCATCAACTCACCCAATGCGTAAGGCGTTCTGATCGGCTCCCAGAAGAACACTGCCAGGCCACGCAGCGGGTCTTTGCCCAGTGCCATGAACAGAGCGGCGCCGATCAGCACGGTGATGAGCAGGGCCAAAACCGGCGAGGCATAGCGCCAAAAATCCGAGGCTTGAGCGCGGGCTTCGAGCCGCAAGGCAAACTTAGGCATGGGCCACCTCGGCATCGGTCACTTCAGCTGGGTGTGCGGCGCTGCTCCACAGGCCAGACATCCACTCACCTACTTGCAAGACCGTGGCTTGCGCCCGCACCAGCGAGGGCGACAACTGGCCCTTGGCCATCACGTACAAGCGGTCGCTGAGTTCAAACAATTCGTCGAGTTCTTCGCTCACCACCAGCACCGCGCAACCGGCGTCGCGCAGGGCCAAAATTTCACTGCGAATTTGCGCCGCAGCGCCCACGTCTACCCCCCACGTGGGCTGCGAGACGATGAGTAACTGGGGCTGGGCGTCGATCTCGCGACCCATGATGAATTTTTGCAAATTGCCGCCAGACAAACTTTGCGCCGTGGCCTGCGCCCCGTTCGCTTTGACGTGAAAGCGGGCAATGATGGCCTCGGCCTGGCGCTTGAGCACTGCACCCTGAATCCAACCGCTGGCGCTCACCGCTTGGGTGCGGGTGAGCAAGAGGTTGTTCGCCAAACCCAAGCTGGGCACGGCGCCACGGCCCAAACGCTCTTCGGGCACAAAGTGCAGGCCCATGCTGCGCCGCACAGCAGGCCCCAGTTTGGCCACAGGAGCGCCGTGAATCTGCACCATAAGGGCCTGGGCCCGCGTATCTTCACCAGATAGGGCGTACATCAGCTCACGTTGCCCATTGCCCGAGACCCCGGCAATGCCCACCACCTCGCCCGCATACACCTCAAGCGAGACCTTTTGCAAGTCCACGCCAAACTGCTCTTCTTTGGTAAGGTTTAAATCGGCGACGCGCAAGACTACTGGGCCGCGCTCCGTAGCCCGGTGCTGCAAAGCCGGCGGCTCGGCGCCAATCATCAAGCGGCTGAGCGAGGCGTTGGACTCTTGCGCCGGATTGCACACGCCCGTCACTTTGCCCGCACGCAGCACCGTGCAGGCGGTGCACAGCGCGCGGATCTCGTGCAGCTTATGGCTGATGTAGAGAATGCTGCAGCCCTGGCTGCTGATTTTTTTGAGCACCACAAACAGCTTATCAACCGCCTGGGGCGTGAGCACCGAGGTGGGCTCATCCAAGATCAAGAGCTGCGGCTTGCTGAGCAGGGCGCGAATGATCTCCACCCGCTGCATCTCGCCCACGCTCAGGGTGTGCACCGGGCGGCTGGGGTCGAGGTCGAGGCCGTATTCTTGGGCCGTGGCATGGATGCGCTGCGTCACCTCAGCGAGGCTGAGCGACTTGTCTAAACCCAGCCACACGTTTTCTGCCACGGTGAGGGTATGAAACAAACTGAAGTGCTGGAACACCATGCTGATGCCCAGCGCGCGCGCCTCTTGCGGATTGCGGATGTGTACGCTCTGGCCATTGAACTGCATGCTGCCCGCATCGGGCTTGACCGCACCGTAGATGATCTTCATTAGCGTGGACTTGCCCGCACCGTTCTCGCCCAGCACCGCATGGGTTTCACCCGGCTGCACGGTGAGTGAAACATCGTTATTGGCCACTACAGCCGGATAGCGCTTGGTGATGTTAGACAGCACGAGCCGAGCCGAGGCCTGGCTCTGTGTTGCAGCATTCATTCTTGTTCTCCGATCCAGCGGTGTAGTTCGTGTGGAAGCTCTGCATGCAATTCTAGGGCCAAGCCTGTGGCCGGATGGGTGAACTGCAGTCGCCAAGCATGCAAAAACATGCGCTTAAGGCCTTGCTTGGCCAGCGCCTTGTTGCGTTCAAAGTCGCCGTATTTGTCGTCCCCCGCAATCGGGTGGCCGTTGCTCGCCAGGTGTACGCGAATCTGGTGCGTGCGCCCGGTTTTGATGGTCACCTCCAGCAGCGTGAAACCGTCTAGCTTTTGCCGCACCTTTACCAATGTGATGGCGCGCATGCCGTCAGGGTCGTCTTTGGCTACCACCTTCACGCGGCGCTCGCCATCGCTGGGGCCGCCTTGCACCAGGTATTTGTGCAGGGGCTGGTCGAGCACTTTTTTATTGGCGGGCCACGAGCCGTTGACCAAGGCCAAATAGGTTTTGCCGGTTTCGCGGTCTTTGAACTGCTGCTGCAAATGCACCAGCGCACTGCGCTTTTTTGCGATCAACAAAATGCCACTGGTCTCGCGGTCGAGCCGGTGCACCAGCTCTAAAAATTTTGCCTCGGGCCGGGCCCGACGCAGTTGCTCAATCACCCCAAAACTCACACCACTGCCGCCGTGCACCGCCACTCCAGCGGGTTTGTCAATAGCGATCAGGTGCTCATCTTCTAGGAGCAGCGGAAACTCTTTGGGCGGTGCCGGGTTGTCCAGCTTCTCGGCCATGCGCTCGCTCACCCGCACCGGCGGCAAGCGCACCACATCGCCCACAGCCACGCGCGTCTCGGCCTGGGCTCGGCCTTTGTTAACCCGCACCTCACCGCTGCGGATGATGCGATAAACATGCGTTTTGGGCACGCCTTTGAGATGGCGCAGCAAGAAGTTGTCGAGGCGTTGGCCAGCCGATTCTTGGTCTACGTTGAGCAGGCTGGCAGTGGGGGCCACCGGTGCGGGTACTGCCATCATCCGGACTCTCCAGCGCGCTGGAGCAACCTATGCAATACGCTGGGCGCGATCCAGAAGCCCGATGCATGCAGCTTGGCAAGCTCAGGTTTGGCCCTAGGCACCAAGCCACGCTGTTTGGCTAAACAAACCATGCTGGCTGTACCGACCACACGAAAATTCAAGCTGTTGCACACGCTTCGCCCTGCGCGCTCATTCATCGGTAGCAGTGGCGCATGGCGTTGCCCGAGCGCATACACAATGCTATCGGCTTGGCCTGCATCGAGCATTTGCCAAGCGGAACACTGGCTCGGGGTAAGCCGACTCAAGGCGCTTGCATCAACTTCTACGGGGATCAACCATGCCTCTTTCAGCGCCAAGCGAATGGCCCGCGCTGTTCACTTCGGTGAGTACGGCCTGGGGGCGGTCGCGGTTCACCACCACCACCGGCTGGGTTTGCGCCCACAGCAGTGCCTGCGTGAGCTTGTTTTTGAGGGTGCTGACGTTGACGGCATGCATCGCAAGCCTTTCAGGGGAAAGTGGGATGGGAAGATTGTATTCTCAGGGTGAACACCCGCCTTGCAACGGCTGTAGCCTATAATGTTCTTCACCAGCATTCTTCGTTAAGTCCTTGTTGCGCCTTGGGTTCAAGCCGCAAACAACGATGCAAAGAGGCTGGCGGTTGATGCCACTGGCGTTTACCGGGTGCAGGCGCTCTGGGGCTACAGCCCAGCGCGGTACCTGGCAAGCGTGCAGATGAGCCGACGTTTTGAGAACCCCTTACGGAATACCCCCAGCTGGTAGCGCCCACGCGCTGCCAGCGGATACCAACGAGACGGCATGATTTTTTGGTTTGCATGGATCGACAAAGCCTGGAGCCCGCTTTACGCTGGGTTTTTGGTGCATTTTCGCCCGCAAACCCGCACAGACAGTGCGTGGACAGCTACTAAATTTATAGCATACACCACCCTCCTCTGCAGGCCGAAACCCCTCGACAGCATCCACGCGCCACGGCCCCAGCTGCGTCACCGCAGCTAAGGCCTACTTCGGCAATTCCCGCAGTTCTTGAGCGTCCCTCTGGGCATCTTTGACTCATACAGAGTCGCTTGATGTTTGCGCGGCCACCGTGCCGCGCGTAGAAGGAGTAGCGCATGAAACGCATGCTAATTAACGCCACCCAGGCTGAAGAACGCCGTTTGGCTATCGTCGATGGACAAAAGCTCCTCGACTATGAAATTGAAATCGAAGGGCGCGAGCAGCGCAAAGGCAATATCTACAAAGCCGTGGTCACCCGCGTAGAGCCCTCGCTAGAGGCTTGCTTTGTCGACTACGGCGAAGACCGCCACGGTTTTCTGCCCTTCAAAGAAATCTCTAAACAATACTTTGCCCCCGGCGTAGCGCCGAGCCAAGCGCGCATCCAAGACGTGATCCGCGAAGGCAACGAGATGCTGGTGCAGGTCGAAAAAGAAGAGCGCGGCAACAAAGGCGCAGCGCTCACCACCTTCGTCTCGCTGGCGGGCCGCTATGTGGTGCTGATGCCCAACAACCCGCGCGGCGGTGGCGTGAGCCGACGCATCGAGGGCGAAGACCGGGCCGAGCTCAAAGACGCGATGGACCAGCTCGAATACCCCAATGGCATGAGCATCATCGCGCGCACCGCTGGCATTGGCCGCAGCGCGCCCGAGTTGCAGTGGGACCTGAACTACCTGCTCAAACTCTGGACCGCCATTGACGGCGCTGCCAAAGGTGCCAAGGGCGCATTCTTGATTTACCAAGAGTCCAGCCTGGTGATCCGCGCCATCCGTGATTACTTCAACCACGACATCGGCGACATCCTGATCGACACCGACGACATTTACGAGCAGGCCCAGCAGTTCATGAGCCACGTCATGCCCGAGCACGCGGCCCGCGTGAAGCGCTACCGTGACGACACGCCGCTGTTTGCGCGCTTCCAGATCGAGCACCAAATTGCTAGCGCCTACTCGCGCACCGTCACCCTGCCTTCGGGCGGTGCGATTGTGATCGATCAAACCGAAGCGCTGGTGAGTGTGGACGTGAACAGCGCCCGCGCCATCAAGGGCGGCGACATCGAAGAAACCGCCACCCGCACCAACCTCGAAGCCGCTGACGAAGTGGCCCGCCAAGCGCGCCTGCGCGATCTGGGTGGCTTGATCGTGATCGACTTTATCGACATGGACGAGTCGCGCAACCGCCGCGACGTCGAAACCCGCCTGCGCGACGCGCTGCGCCAAGACCGCGCCCGCGTGCAGTTTGGTTCGATCAGCAAATTCGGCCTGATGGAAATGAGCCGCCAGCGCCTGCGCCCCACGCTGAGCGAGGGTGCGTCCATCCCCTGCCCACGCTGCGGCGGCTCGGGCCATATCCGCGACACCGAGTCCAGCGCACTAGAAATTTTGCGCATCATCCAAGAAGAGTCGATGAAGGACAACACCGCTGCCCTGCACTGCCAAGTGCCGGTTGACGTGGCCAGCTTCTTGCTGAACGAAAAGCGCACCGAGATCACCAAGATCGAGCTCAAGCAGCGCATGACGGTGCTGATGATCCCCAGCAAAACCCTAGAGACGCCGCACTACAAGCTCGAGCGATTGAAGCACGACGACCCCCGCCTAGACCACGTCGAGCCGAGCTACAAAATGGCCGAAGAAGTGGAAGAAGCCACTGCCGTGACGCGCCGCAGCCAAGAGCCGACCAACAAGCAAACGCCAATCATCAAGGGCGTCTTGCCTGACATGCCCGCGCCTGTGGCACCGCCCAAGCCCGCACCTGTTGCGGCGCCCATGGCCGCTGCAGTGCCCGCCGCGCAAGTGGCCAAACCGGTGGCCAAAACCGTTGCGGCAGCCCCGGCTGAAAAAGGCTTCTTCGCTTGGCTCAAAGGCCTGTTTGGTGGCAGCCCAGCGCCCGCGCCAAGCCCAGCTAAAACCGAGGAGAAAAAAGACGCTAGCCGAGACGCCAACCGTGAGGGCACAGGCCCCCGCGAAGGCGCAGGCCGTGGTGGCCGTTCCGGTGAGCGCGGCGAGGGCCGTGGCCGTGGTGGTGAAGGCCGCGGCGAGGGCCGTGGCCGTGGCCGCCGGGGTGAAGGCAGCGCCGAGCGCAACGAAAGCGCACCGCGCGATGGCGAACGCAATGAACGCAGCGAGCGCGACGCAGGCCGTGGCCGTGGCGGCCGCGGTGAAGGCCGTGGTGGCGAGCGCCGCGAGGCCAACCCCCAACGCAATGAGTCCGCAACGCAAGCCGCTTTTGCGCCGGGTGCAGCAGCACCGATGGTCGATGCCAACGAGGCTGCTGGGCGCGACGCCAATGCTCCGCGCGAAGAGCGCGGTGCGGAGCGCAATGAGCGCGGCGAAGGCCGCACAGGCGAGCGCCGTGAACGTGGCGAGCGCGGTGGCCGAGGCCGTGGCAGCCGGGGTGGCGAGCGCGGCCCGCGCTACGAAGCCGGTAGCGAAACCAACGAAGGCAATGCACCGCAGATGGCGGGTGCAATAGGCACGGCTGCTGTAGGCGCTGCCGGTGCTATGGACGCTGCTGCTGCAATGGGCATGGGCGACAACCAGACCAACGACGCCCATGCCCATGCAGACGGCAACGCAACCCTGCCCGCACAAGACAGCATGCCCCAAGACGGCGAACGTAATGGCGCACCGCGTGAGCGCCGCTCGCGTGACCGCTATGGGCGTGACCGCCGCGAACGTGGCGACCGCGCACCGCGCAATGACGAGTTTGCAGCTGCCAACGCAGGCCCCGCTGGCGACGCTCAGCAAGCCAACATGCTCGAAGAGAATCGGCCTGCAGAGCGCATGGAGCCTGCGAATGCAGCTAGCAATTTTGTAGCTGAACAAGCAGCGCATGCGACTCCTTTGGCTGCCAGCATGGCAAGCCCTGCAGGGGCTACCACGGCTCCTGCTGCAGCGCCCGCCATGGCGCCAGCTGCTCCGGCTGTGCCCACAGCCCGCAGCGCACCAGCGCCCTCGGCCAGCCCACAGGCGGCAACGCCTAGCATGCCCAAGGTCAGCCACTTTGTGCTGCCCCTGGAAGACATGTCCAAAGTGGCCGAAGGTTCTGGCCTGCAGTGGGTTAACTCGGACGCTAGCAAAATTGCAGCAGCCCAAGCCGCCATTGCCGCCGAGCCCAAGCCCGTGCATGTGCCACGCGAGCGGCCAGCGGCCGTGGTGGTCGACGAAGGCCCGCTGGTTTTGGTCGAAACCAAGCGCGACCTGGGCAGCATGCAACTGCCGTTTGAAGCGCCAAAGCTATAAAAACAATAGCTGCCTACGCGCATTTACAGCCCCTTGCGGGGCTGTTTTTGTTTGTACTGTAGTTTTTTAGTCCGCCCAAACAGGGTTTAGACGAGCCCTGGCAAACTAGGGCTGGGCAGGTGCAAGATGCTGATCAGGCAACAAGCAGGCTTCGGTGACTTGCAGGTCGTTGTCTTTACCAAAGTTCATGCAAAAGTCCCAAGCCATAGGTTCGGCGTCGCGCAGGTCGTGGTGCACCACCACACAGCGAATGTCGTTCACCACGGTGGGCACGCACCATTCCGAATAGCCCAAGTGGCTGCCCGGTTGCGGGCCGCCTGGTCGAAACGGGCTCATGACACCCGCCAAGCGCTCGGCCCAGTCGCTGGGCCGGAAGGTTTTGCCACTCTGGGTGATGCCCAGAATGAAGACTTGTTTGGACGTGTCGGTAGACATGGGCTCGCTCGGGTTCGCACTGCGCGGATGTTGCAGTGCAGCAGTATTCTAACTTATGTCTTATATAAGAGTCCAAAGTAAAGCATTCGCCATGCCCATAGCGCATGGCTGCGATGCAACATCTTCAGCAATCATCTGCACCATAAAGCAAGCTCTGCGCCTAAAATTTGGTCTTAACGGCTCACCAGTGTTGAGCCGCTTTGTTTTTCACAGGAGCCCCCATGATTGAAGCCGCCTCGCCCCACACCATGAACACCTATGGTCGCCTGCCCATTGCGCTGGAGCGCGGCCAAGGCGTGCGCGTGTGGGACGTCAATGGCAAGCAGTACATCGACGGCCTGGGTGGCATTGCCGTCAACACCTTGGGCCACAACCACCCCAAGCTGGTGCCCGCGCTGCAAGACCAAATTGCCAAAATCATCCACAGCAGCAACTACTACCATGTGCCCAACCAAGAAAAGTTGGCCGCCAAGTTGGTGCAGCTCTCGGGCCTGTCGAAAGCTTTTTTTTGCAGCACCGGCCTAGAAGCCAACGAGGCGGCGCTCAAACTGGCGCGCAAGTTCGGCCACGACAAAGGCATTGAGCGGCCCGAGATTGTGGTCTATGAGCACGCATTCCATGGGCGCAGCATCGCCACCCTGTCGGCTACCGGCAACGAAAAAGTGCAGAAAGGCTTTGGCCCGCTGGTCGAGGGCTTTATCCGCGTGCCCTTGAACGACATTGATGCGCTCAAAAAAGCCACTGTAGGCAATAAAAACGTCGTGGCCGTGTTCTTTGAAACCATTCAAGGTGAAGGCGGTGTAAACCCGATGCGCATCGACTACCTACAGCAGGTGCGCAGGCTCTGCGACGAACAAGACTGGCTGCTGATGATCGATGAAGTGCAGTGCGGCATGGGCCGCACTGGCAAGTGGTTTGCTCACCAGTGGGCGGGCATCCAACCCGACGTGATGCCCCTGGCCAAAGGCCTGGGCTCGGGCGTGCCAATTGGCGCGGTTGTGGCTGGCCCCAAGGCCTGCGACATCTTCCAGCCTGGCAACCACGGCACTACCTTTGGTGGCAACCCGCTGGCCATGCGCGCCGGGGTCGAGACGATTCGCATCATGGAAGAAGACGGTCTGCTGGCCAACGCCGCCACGGTGGGCGCGGCCCTTAAAGCTGCTTTGGTGCGCGAACTGGGCAGCTTACCCGGCGTGAAAGACATTCGCGGCCAGGGCCTGATGCTGGGCATCGATCTGGCCAGGCCCTGCAGCATCTTGGTAGGCCGAGCCGCCGAGGCCGGTTTGCTGATGAGCGTGACGGCCGACACGGTGATCCGCCTGGTGCCCCCGCTCATCATCACCGAGGCCGAGGCGATGGAGATCGTGGGCATTTTGGTACCCTTGGTGAAAGCATTTTTGGCAGAAACTGTATGAACGCCAACACACCCAAACCCATCCAGCACTACCTGCAATTTAGCGACCTCAGCGCCGCTGAATACGCGCACCTATTTGAACGCGCCGCCGTCATCAAAAAGAAGTTCAAGGCCTACGAAAAATACCAGCCTCTGGCCGACCGCACCATGGCCATGATTTTTGAAAAGGCCTCGACCCGCACCCGCGTGAGCTTTGAAGCGGGCATGTACCAAATGGGCGGCAGCGTAGTGCACCTGACCACCGAAGGCAGCCAGCTGGGCCGCGCCGAGCCGATTGCCGACAGCGCCAAGGTCATCAGCCGCATGGTCGATTTGGTGATGATCCGCACCTATGGTCAAGACAAAATTGCCGAATTTGCTGCGCACAGCCGCGTGCCGGTTATCAACGGTTTAACCAATGAGTTTCATCCCTGCCAAATTTTGGCCGACATCTTTACCTTTATCGAGCAACGTGGCTCCATCAAGGGCAAGGTGGTAGCCTGGGTGGGCGACGGCAACAACATGGCCAACACCTGGCTGCAAGCCGCCGAGATTTTGGGCTTTATCGTGCACGTGAGCACGCCCAGCGGCTACGGCATCGACCAGTCGGTAGTGGGCCTGCGCTCCAACGACAGCTACAAGGTCTTTAAAGACCCCATGGAGGCCTGCCGGGGGGCGCATTTGGTCACGACCGACGTCTGGACAAGCATGGGCTACGAGGCTGAAAACGAAGCGCGCAAAATGGTCTTTGCCGATTGGTGCGTCGACACCGAGATGATGAAGCTGGCTGCACCTGACGCACTATTCATGCACTGCCTGCCCGCCCACCGTGGCGAAGAGGTCGAGGCCGAGGTGATCGACGGCCCGCAGTCGGTGGTCTGGGACGAGGCCGAGAACCGCATGCACGCACAAAAAGCGCTGATGGAATACCTGCTGCTGGGCTGCGTAGCCTAGCCGCGACCAAGCCTAGCCGCGTTCGCGGGCCAAGAGTTTGTGCAACGAGCGCAGGCGGCTGGCCAGCTCGACGCACAGGTTTTGCAGCATTTGCTGCGCAATCTCGGGGTGGCTGAGGCTGAGCGCATCAAAGCGCTCACGCTGCAACACATGGGCCAGCAAGGGCTCGGCGGCAAACACATCGGCGGCGCGCGGGCTGCCGTCTAAAAAACCCATCTCGCCCACGATCGCTCCGGCGCTCATACCCGCGACCCGGATGCTGCCATTGCCAATAACCACATTGGCGCTGCCTTGCGCCAGCACCAGCAGCTCACGCGTAGGGTCACCGCGTTGCAGCACGCGCTCGCCTTGGGCAAACTCTTGCAGCGTAAAGCATGCGCGCACTTGGCTTTGCGCAGGCGCGTCCAAACCCTGCATCAGCACGCACTCGCTCAATACGTCGGCTGGCTGGCTGGGCCCCGCCTGGCTGGCCTGGGCCAAGAGTTCGTTCTCGCACTGCTCCAAGGCGCGGTCTACATCGGGTAGCGCCTGCGCGTAGCCCGCTCGCGCGCAGTACAACACCTGCACACCGCGCTTAGCGGCCCCTTCTTCAAAGCGCTGGAGCATGCGCTGCAAGGTGCTGTCTTGCGAGACCACATGGGCCCAGTCCAGCACCAGCCATTGGGCTTGGCCAATCGAGGCCTCTAGCTCTGCGCGCAGTGGCCGCACCATGCCAAAGTACAAAGCGCCTTGCAGTGCAATGCATTGGATGCGCTCGCCCTGCGCGTCAAGCTGCAAGGTGTCGGCAATCGAGCGAGCGCAGTTCGAGCGCAACTCTGTGCCGCTGCGCTGGTACTTAATGGGGCTCTTGCCATTGCGCTTGGCAAACAAAACCAGGCCCAACAGCGCGCCCACCAAAAGAGCCGTCACCATATTGCCCACCACGCCAAAGAAGGTCACCACCACCACGATCAACAAATCTTCGCGCTGCAGCTCACCCATGCTGTGGCGCGCGCTAGGCTTGGCCAGCAGGCGCAAAAATGCGTTGGCGCTGCCTCGGTCGTACATGCAATAGGCCTCAAATAACAGCAGGCCTATCATGGCCGACTGCGGCACCCAGGAGAGCACGCCCAAGAGGTAACTCAGCGCAATCAAAGCGGCCATTAAAGGCATCATTGCAGGGCCAAGCCCCCCAGTGCGAGCGGCCGCCAAAGTTCCTGCGGTCGTGCCACTCATAGGCACTGAGCCTAAGCAAGCAGAAAGCATCTTGCCAGTTGAGATCTGCATGGTCTGCACAAGTGTAGGCATGGCTCTGTCGTCCTGCTGAGACAGTGTTTCCATGGACACAACCGTACTCAAAAACACCACCAAACCCAGCAAAGCACCTGCTATTACCCCATCAAGCAACATAGCCCACAGGTGCGCGTTACTGACATGAAAAATCCCCATGTCAAACCACGCAATGGGCAACACCCACTGCAAGCTGTGGGGGAGCATGGTGGGCACGCTGTGCCCCGCAGCTTGCAAAAGCAATGCCGTCAGGCTGGCAGCGAGCAAACCTAAAATGCCTGCGGGCAAACGCGGGGTAAAACGGCGCAGCACCAGGGCCAAGCCCAAGCAGGCGGCGGCTATCAACACCGAGGGCAGCACCAACTGCGGGCGTTGGCTCGCCAGCAGCAAGACCTGCTTGACCTGGCTCATCACCAAAATCAAGGCGACCGAATTCAAAAACGCGGCAAACACCGGCGCCGGGATAAAGCGCGTCATGCGCTGCAAGCGCAGGCCATAAAACAATGGCTGCACCAAGCCCGCCACCACGCAAGCCAAAATAACCAAACTCATGCGTACCGAAGGGCTGTCTACCAAGCCCCAGCCACCGAGCTTGGGTACAAAACTGTCGATAAAACCCGCCAACAGCGAGGTTTCAAAAAACCGCGCCGCATAGACCAAGGGCCTGCGCGAAAACGATGCCGACGCGTTGGTAATGGCCACCGCGCACATCATGGCAAAGACCATAGGCGCGATCAGCTCGGGGCCTATTTTGTAGCCCAGCCAGACAATGCTCGCCAAACCTGCGGGTATGGCGCTACCGAGGCCCTCAAGGGCCGCGTACAAAACTCTAAGCATGGCAACACTCTGTGGAAAGCACCAGTTTACTTGCCCAATACGAACGCTCCGCGCAGCACCTGTTCGAACGAAATTTTGGAAGAAATGGCGCACGACAAAGCCTTGGCGTCTTCCACCCACGGCTTGGCGTAGCCAATCACCGTCTCCATGTCTTCTAGTGGCCGGGTTCTAGTTGGAGGGCGCAGCTGTGGTCGAGTTATTTGAGGCCGTCGATCTTTTTTATATTAGTTCTTGGCAAGCTTAGCTGCCTTGAGGGAGTCATGTTCACCCGTATGATATGCGGCAAACCACAATGGCAGTTTCAATCGATGTCATTTAAATTTAAATCAAAAGTATCAAAATTTTAACAAGGAATGGGGCCATGAAAAAAAGTATCGCAATTGTTGGTGCTGGCGTATCCGGTTTGGCGGCAGCCTGGGGCTTGCGCAATTACCCTGGCCGAGTGGTTTTGTATGACAAAAGTTCCAGCATTGGCGGCAACTGCCAGTCGCGCCAGATTGCGGTGGGCGATGAATACCGGTTTTGCGACCTGGGCGTGAACGACTTTAACACCCGGGCCTACAGCTCCGTGCTAGAGGCCATGGACGAAGTCGGCATTGAATACGGTCTGCTCGAAGACAGTGCTTGCTTTTATTCCGACACCTCTTCGTACGCCTACACCATCGGTGGCCTGAACTACCATCGCGCCATGCCCGAAGGCATAGCGGCCGAATACGCACGCTTTCAAACAGAGGCGGCGCAATACTATAAAGACCACCCCAATACCAACTGCAGCATTGGCGAATATTTATACAACATTGCCAGCCCTGCTTACTCCACAGACTTTGGCGAGCACTGCATTTTCCCGCGGGTCAATGCCATGTACTTTATGGACCCTGACAAGCAGGCAGCAGACATGTCTTTCAAGGCGGTGATGCACTACTACATTTTGCAAGAAGGTTTTGGCACAGCCTATGGCCCTCTGCGCATGTATTTTAAAGATGGGGCGCAAAATTGGCTGAAACGCTTGGCACAATTTTTAAACCGTAATATCGTCTTGAATGCCGATGTGCGCATCCAAGCCAACTTGCAAAACCCAGCGCAAGCCAGCTATACGCTTTCCTACACCAACAGCCGCAATGAAGTGGTCGATGAGGTGTTTGACCAAGTCATTTTTGCCTGTCACTCTGACGCCATAGCGCCCATGGTGTCTGGTAGTGCAGTCATTCAAACTCTGCAAGAACATGTGCTTCGCAAAGTTCGCTATGCGCCTAGCGTGGCCTACGCCCACACCTACACAGGCATTTTGCCACCCGACGTGAACCTGTGGCGCACCTATAACGTCACCGTGCACGACGCCACCCATGTGGGGGGAAAAACCTACCCTTACTCCATGACCTATGTGTGCAACAAGCACCAAAACGACGCCAAGAGTGGAACCTACAACAACTATGGTGGGCCGCAAATTTTGGTCACACTCAATCCGCGCGAAGATGTGAAAAAAATCCTTGATGACGAAATCAAGGCCATGCAAGCTACGCCCTCTGTAGCACCGCTCTACATGCTGTGTGATGCCAATACCCACGCACCGATTGTTTGGTCATTTCCGCATAATATCGTGGACAACGCATCTATCCGGGCGCAAGACGATTTAGTTCAATTTCAAGGCCGCGAGGGATTGTTTTTTACCGGCGGCTGGACACAAGGTGCTGGCTTGCATGAAGAGTGTTGGATTCAATCGCAGGCGGTGGCTACCGCCATCCAAACCGGCTTACCTTTTGACAAACCAACGAGCGACCAAAATCAGGCGCACACTATTTTGAAAGCCCTGCGGGCACGTTAAGTTTGCTCGGCCCACCCAGCTCTCACGCCCTTCCATGCTCTGCCCCGCCTGCCAAGCCCCGCATAAACCCACCCAGCGCTTTTGCGCAGAGTGTGGGGCTGCGTTGCAGGCTGCAAGCACGTCTCCAGCTCCTGTTTTTGTAGCGCCTGCCGTAGTTGCAGCGTTTTCCGCTGCAACCGTGAGCCTGCCGGTCCCTCCGCCCAAGGCCACGGGCGAGCGGCGTGCAGTGAGCATTGTGTTTGCCGACCTTACCAACTATACCGGCCTCTCGGGCGAGCTCGACGCGGAAGACCTGCACGCCATGGTGCGCAGCTACACCCAGCGCGTCACGGCAGCCGTGCATGCCTTTGGCGGCACCGTCGAGCGCTACATTGGCGACTCGGTGATGGCCGCCTTTGGCGCGCCGCTGGCCCATGGCGACGACGCTCTGCGCGCGGTACGCGCGGCCTTGGCGATTCAAACCGAGGTGATGCCCGCGCTCAGCCAGCAGTATGACCGCACCTTGCAAGCGTCGATTGGCATTAGCTTTGGTGAAGTCATGTTTACCCAAGGCGAGCCGGGCCACCCCGAGGGTTTGGCCGTGGTGGGAGAAACCGTCAACCTGGGCGCGCGGGTGCAAGGCCAAGCCGGGGCGGGCAATATTGTGGTGAGCGACACCCAGCGCTCGGCCTGCGGGCCACGTTTGCAAACCGAATTTTTAGGCGACAAAGTGCTCAAGGGCATTGCCCGCTCCGTCAAGCTGTACCGCGTGCTGGGCCTGCAAGACGCCGCGCAGGGCACGCAAAGCCGCTTGCTGGGCCGCGACACTGAGCTGGCCCTGATGCGCCAAGCCGTGGCCCAATGCAGCAGCGCAGTCCACGGCAGCTTGCTGCACTTTCGGGGCGAGCCGGGCATTGGCAAAAGCCGCTTGCTCGAAGCCCTGCACGACTTGTCCACCGCAGCCGGCATGGCCAGCCATGCCTGTGCTTACCTAGACTTTGGTTTAGAACAAAGCCTGTCGGGCATTGCAGCCTTAGTTGCCTCTTTGCTGGGCATTGCCCCAAGCGACGGCATCCTGGCACGCCAAGCTGCAGTGCAGCGTGCCATCCAGACGGGCCTGCTGGCCGCGGACGACGCGGGCTTTGCCTCTGACACCCTGCGCCTGCCACTGGGCAATGCAGAGCGCACGGTGTTAGACGCACTCGACCCTGCGGCACGCCAAGCCGCGCTGCGAAACTTTGTGCTCCAACTGGTCACACAAGCTGCCGCGCAACGGCCACTTGTGCTGTGCATTGAAGACGTGCACTGGATGCCCTCCTCCGAGCTGGCGCAGCTGCAAGCCCTGTGCGACTTGGCGCGCAGCCAGCCCGTGCTGGTGGCCACGGCCAGCCGCATGCAGGCCGACCCTTTGCTGGCCTACTTTGCGCAGCTGGGCAGCCCCCCGTGGGCCCATGTGCTCGAAGTGGGGCCCCTGTCTGCCGAGGCTGCGCGGCAAGTAGCGCTGGAGTTCAACCCTGAGCATGCGCAGACCATCGATGCCTGCATTGCCCAAGCCGATGGCAATCCTTTGTTCTTAGAACAACTCTTGCGTCACGCGGCAGAAACCGGGCAAAGCTCGGTGCCTGGCTCGGTGCACAACGTGGTGTTGGCACGGCTTGACCGGCTAGAGGCCACGGACCGCCACGCAGCCCAATGTGCGGCGGTGATAGGCCAACGCTTTGGTTTGGGCCTGCTGCGCAAGCTGATGCCGCATGCGCAGTACGACCCGGCTTCTTTGGCCATGGCCAACATCATCAAAGCCCATGGTGAAGACTGGATTTTTGCCCACGCCTTGGTACAAGAGAGTGCCTACAGTGCGCTCTTGCACAGCGTAGCCCGCGCCATGCACCGCGAGGCGGCAGTTTATTACGCGGCCATCGATTTAATTTTGCGTGCCCAGCACCTAGACCGCGCCAAGGCACCCGAGGCCGCCAGTGCCTACCTTGACGCAGCGCACGAGCAACTCGCCGCCTTTCACTACGAGCGTGCGCGCGAGCTGCTGGCGCGTGGGCTAGAGGTGGCCACGCAAAGCACCGATGTGGTCAACCTGCTTTTGCTGCAAGGGCGTGCCTTGCACGAACAGGGTTTGATCCCTGACTCCAAGGCCAGCTACCAGCAGGCCCTGGCCCAAGCGCAAGCGCCCGGCCAGCAGGCCCGCGCTTGGTTGGGCCTGGCCATGGGCATGCGCATGTCTGACGAACTCGACGCGGCCATGCAGGCCCTGGCCCAGGCCGAGCCACTGGCCGTGCAAGCCCAACTGGTAGCCGAGCGCAGTGAGCTGCATTACTTGCGCGGCAATTTGCACTTTCCGCGCGGCGAGATGGCGCAATGCCTGAGCGAGCATGGCCAAGCCCTGCAATGGGCCTTGCAAAGCGGCTCGGCGCTGGACGAGGCCCTCGCCCTCAGTGGCTTAGGTGACGCGCACTACGCAGGCAGCCGCATGCAAACTGCGCAGGGCTATTTTGAGCGCTGTATGCAGCTATGCCACGCGCATGGCTTGGGCCGCGTGGAGTCAGCCAACCGCTTTATGGTGGCTACGGTGCGCATGTACATGAACGAGCTGCCCGCCGCACTGGAAGACGCCTTGGCCTCGGCCGAGCTGGCGCGCCGCCTGGGACACCACCGCGCGCAAGTGGTGTCGCGCCTTACGGCGGGCTGGCTCTACCTGCAGCAAGCCCAGCCAGCGCAAGCACAAAACCAAGTGCAATTGGGCTTGGCAGCGGCGCAGGAGTTGGGCGCGCCGCGCTTCACGGCATTTTTGCTAGAGAGCCAAGCGCGCATTCAGTGGGCGGCGGGCGAGCACAGCGCCGCACAAGCCAGTATGGACGAGGCCTTGGCCTTGGCCAAGGCGCTCAAAATCATGCGTTTTATTGGCCCTTGGCTCTACAGCACCCGCGCCTTGGTGGCGCAAAGCGCAGGCACCGTGCGCGAAGCTTTAGCGCAGGGCCAAGCCTTGATTGAGGCCGGCTGCGTGGGTCACAATTATTTTTGGTTTTATAAGCACGCCATGCAAAGCAGCCTGCAACAAGGCGAGCCGCAAGCCGCCGAACAATACGCCCAGCGCCTGGAGCAGCACACCAAGGCCGAGCCCACCCCCTGGGGCAATTTGTTTATTGAGCGCACCCGTGTCTTGGCCGCGCTGCAGCGCGAGCCCAGCTCGGCCAGCGCCTTGCAGCGCGCCCAAGCTTTGCTACAAACCATGCAGGAAAGCGGCCACTTTGAAGCCATGCAGGGTCTGCCATAAGCGGCATACGGCTGTAGCCTGCGTTAAGCTCGTCCGCATGCACACCCCCACTACCCTGGCCGACTGCCAAGCCCTCGACGCGCAAGACCCGCTGGCCGCGCTGCGCGAACAATTTTTTTTGCCCAGCGGCATGGTCTACCTCGACGGCAACTCGTTGGGCGCTTTGCCACGCAGCACCGCGCCGTGCTTGGCCGCATTGCTGCAAAACGAATGGGGCCAGGGCTTGATTGGCTCTTGGAACCAAGCCGGGTGGCTGGGCATGCCCCAGCGCGTAGGCGACAAAATTGCCCGCTTGATCGGCGCGCAGCCCGGTGAGGTGGTAGCCACCGACAGCACTTCGGTCAACCTCTATAAGGTGCTCAGTGCTGCAATTTTGATAGCTGCTCAGGCACAGCCAGAGCGCTGCAGCGGCACAAACACCCAGGCACCGCGGGTGCTGCTGAGTGAACGCGGCAATTTTCCGACCGACTTGTACATGGCGCAAAGCCTGTGCGCGCAGCACGGCTTGGATCTGCGCTTGGTCGAAAGCCACGAGCTGCAGGCGGCGCTCACCAGCGAGGTGGCGGTGCTCTTGCTCACCCACGTGGGCTACCACAGCGGCGCCATGCATGACATGGCTGCGCTCAACACCCAGGCCCATGCGGTGGGCGCGCTCACCGTGTGGGACTTGGCGCACAGCGCGGGCGCGGTGGCCTTGCATGTGCATGGTGAGGGTGCGAGTGCAAACCTGGCCCACCCCTGTGCTTGCGACTTTGCCGTGGGTTGCGGCTACAAATTTTTAAACGGTGGCCCCGGCGCTCCGGCTTTTGTGTGGGTGCACCCGCAGCACGTGAACCGCGCCGCCCAGCCCTTGGCCGGTTGGTTTGGCCACGCTGCGCCCTTTGCTTTTAGTGGCGACTACAGCCCAGCGCAGGGCATTGCGCGTTACCTATGCGGCACCCCACCCCTGCTGGCCATGGCCGCCCTAGAGTGCGGCGTAGACAGCCTGCTGACCGCCGAGCCCTATGGCGGCATGGCCGCGCTGCAAGCCAAGTCGCATGCGCTGGTGGCGCTCTTCATCGACTTGGTTGAGGCCCAGTGCGCCGAGTGGGGCGTAGCCGTGGCCAGCCCGCGCGAGGCCGCACAACGCGGCTCGCAACTGAGCCTGCGCCTGCCCGGTGAGAACCGCGCCTACGCTGTGGTGCAAGCCCTGATAGCGCGCAGCGTGGTCGGCGATTTTAGGCCGCCCGACATCGCCCGCTTTGGTGTCGCACCACTCTACACGCGCTATGCAGATGTCTGGCAAGCCGCGCACAGCCTGCGTGAGGTGCTCCAAAAACAAGAGTGGCGAGCGCCACAGTACCAGCTGAAAAACGCCGTAACCTGATGCGCTTACTTGATGTGCTTACCCAATGCGCTTATTTGGGCGGTGGCGTACCAGGCAGGCCATAGAGCCAGGGCAGGTCGAGCAGCTGAGCCCCGCCCACACGCATAGCGAGGTTGCGCGCCGCACGCAGCGGGCCACTGGCATGAAAGATGGCTCCGTTGCGCTGGGCGCGGCGCTGCACGGCGGCGCTGCGCTGCCAGCGTGCTTGGGCGTAGGCTTGCAATGCGGCGGGCACATCGGCAGACGCGCTGCCCGCCAGGCAGCGACCCAGTTGGGCAGCGTCTTCCAAGGCCATGGCGGCACCTTGCGCCAAGTATGGGCGCATCGGGTGGGCGGCGTCGCCCAAGAGCGCGATGCGGCCTTGCGCCATTTGTGCTGCAGAAGCGACCGGGGGGCGCTCGTAGAGGCTCCATTGCGTCCACTGCGCCCCTGTCGGCAGGGGGGCCTCTAGCAAGGCCGCTGGCGCGTCGTGCAGGCCGCTGGCGATGCGGCGCAGGGCGGCAGTGTCAGCGGCTTGGCTCCAGTCGTGCGCGGCCTCACTTTGCTGCGCGGCATGTGATCCAGCGGCGATGAGCACCAGATTCATCTGTGTACCACCGCGCACCGGGTAGCACACCAGGTGCATCTGCGGTGCCAACCAGACCGAGACCTCATCCGCCGCAATGCCCGCCGGCAATTGATGCACGGGCAGCATGGCGCGCCAGGCCACATGGCCAGTGGCGCGGGGCGCGCCGTCACGCAAGATGTGCTGGCGCACCGCGCTCCACAGGCCGTCGGCTCCGAGCAAGCTCTGCCCCGCGAATTCAGGGATATTTTGGCCGCTAAGGCTCACCGAATGTGCGTGGACAGCTATGTTTTGTATAGCAGATTGCAAATGCAAACGGACCCCGTTTTGCACCGCCGCTTGCAACAGCACACGGTGCAGGTCGGCCCGGTGCAGCGTGCAATAGGGCGCGCCGTAGCGCTGCTGCATGTGGCTGGCCAAGGGCAAGATGCCCAACTCCTGGCCGCTGTGGCCGTCGCGCACACGCAGGCACTGGGGCGCGCAAACCAAGTCGGCCAAGGCGCTGCCCAAGCCCCAGGCCTTGAGTACCCGCATGGCATTGGGCCCGAGTTGGATGCCCGCGCCGACCTCGGTGTAGACCTTGGCCTGCTCGAACAGCTTGACTTGCCAACCGGCGCGTCCAGCGGCGATGGACGCGGCCAAACCACCAATGCCGCCGCCCACAATCAAGAGCATAGGCCTCATGGCAGGGGCAGGTGGGCGTAGCGTGCCACGCTATCAAAAAACCAGCTGTACAGCGCAATTGGTAATGGAAGGCCCAGCGCCGTGCCCAACAAGTAGGGCCGCCAAGCCAGGCCGCTCAAAGCCAGGGCGTAATTGAGGGCCGGCGCGGTTTGCATCAGTGTGCGCAGCAGGATGACAAGACGCAGCGGCCGTGCGTCCAGGTACTGCAGCATGCGCAGCAACCAAGCGCTGCGCACTTGGCGCAGGGCATCGCCACCCAGGCCACGCACCAGCGCAAAACTCAGAGTACACGCAACCAAAGCTGCGCCATAAGTGAGCAAAGCGCCTTCGAGTTTGCCCAGCGCCAGCACCGCCGCAGCCAAAAAAACTATACCCGGAATTTGCACCAAATTGCCCACGCAAAACAAGAGCGTGAAGAGCAAAACACCTTGTACACGGTGCGAACGAAATTGCGCATGCACATAGGCCAAACTCAGGTGCTCCCGCAGCCCGCTCAACTGGGCAACAACAAAGAGCAAGAGCAGAAAAAGCCCCACCCGCCATAAGCGCCCACTACCCCAGAGCAAGGGCTTAGCGCGGTGCACCGGTTTGCTCAACCGTGTTGCGCAGCGCCGCATGGGCTACCGCATCAAGTGCGCTGCTCATCACCCCACCCTCTGAAACGATGCGCATTTGGCCTTGGGCGCGCAAGCGGGCAATGGTACGGCGTGACATGGAGTGCGCCTTATTGCCCATGGAGGTGAACATAAACAAGGTGTGGTGCGGGCTGACCCAGGTAAGCTGCGCGCGCACCCATTGCTCGTCTACCTGCAGCTCGACCCAGCTGCCGCTGCTGAGCTCACCGGCGTCCGCCGGCGCTGCCGCATTGCTTTTGTCTAGCGGCTCGGGGGCGTTGAAATTGGTGGGCAAAGAGGCTTCTGCCTGTGAGTCGGCAAAGTCGGGCTCGCCCATCTCGTGCGCGGCGTCCATTAGTGCTTGG
>CANFOR010000011.1 GCA_947448675.1 Betaproteobacteria bacterium | reverse complement strand
GGGGCGTCGGCAGCGTGGGCGGCACCCATCGACAAAGCCAAGCCCATTGCGATAACGGAAAGAATCTTCTTCATGGAATGCTCCAGTTAGTTGGTAGTGTTGCGGGGTGAATCCCGGCTCGGATTCCACCACATAACGGGCGGCGCTGCAATCGCGCTGACACAGGCACGTAAAATCACCGAATGCAATCTGTGAAGAACGAACTGCTCGCGGCTTTGGCCACGGGGCTGGAGCAGCTGTCCCCCGGCACCGGGGCGAAGGCCGCATTGGAGCTACCCAAGGTGGCTGCGCATGGCGACTTTGCCTGCACAGCGGCCATGCAATTGGCCAAAAATTTAAAACAAAACCCTCGAGAAGTGGCGCAAACACTGCGTGAGCAGCTATTAAAAGCAGAGCAGTTTATGCGCTGGGTAGAAGCGGTAGAAATTGCCGGGCCGGGCTTTATCAACATCCGCCTGAAACCCGAAACCAAACAGCAGGTGGTACGTGAAGTGCTGGCGCAAACGGCACAATTTGGCAGCCGTGCAGCGCGCGGGCAACGTATTTTGGTGGAATTTGTCTCGGCCAACCCGACCGGCCCGCTGCATGTGGGCCATGGCCGCCAGGCCGCGCTGGGCGACGCCGTTTGCAATTTGTACACCAGCCAGGGCTGGGACGTGACGCGCGAGTTTTATTACAACGACGCGGGCGTGCAAATTGCCACCTTGGCCAGCTCCACCCAGTTGCGCGCCCAAGGCTTTAAGCCGGGCGATGCGCAGTGGCCCAGCGGCGAAAAGGCCGCGGCCTACAACGGCGAATACATTGCCGAAATTGCCCGGGACTTTTTAGCCTGCAAAACGGTGAGCGCCGACGACCGCGCCTTCACCGCCAGCGGCGACGTGAATGACATCGACGGCATGCGCCAATTTGCCGTGGCCTATTTGCGCCACGAGCAAGACTTAGACCTCAAGGCCTTTGGCCTGAAGTTTGACAACTATTACCTGGAGTCCAGCCTCTACAGCAGTGGCAAGGTCGAAGCGGCGGTGCACAAGCTGCAAGAGGCAGGCAAGACCTACGAACAAGACGGCGCTCTGTGGCTCAAGTCCACCGACTACGGCGACGACAAAGACCGCGTGATGCGCAAGAGCGACGGCAGCTACACTTATTTTGTGCCCGACGTGGCCTACCACATTGCCAAATGGCAGCGCGGCTTTGCCATGGCGGTGAACATCCAGGGCACTGACCACCACGGCACCATCGCCCGGGTGCGCGCGGGCCTGCAAGCGGCCAATGTGGGCATTCCACAGGGCTACCCCGACTACGTGCGGCACACCATGGTGCGGGTGGTTAAGGGCGGCGAAGAGGTCAAAATTTCTAAGCGCGCGGGCAGCTACGTCACGCTGCGCGATTTGATCGAATGGACCAGCGCCGACGCGGTGCGTTTCTTCTTGCTCAGCCGCAAGCCCGACACCGAGTACACCTTCGACGTCGACCTGGCAGTGGCGCAAAACAACGACAACCCGGTCTATTACGTGCAATACGCGCATGCGCGTATTTGCTCGGTGCTGGCCGCTTGGGGCGGCGAGCCCAGCGGCTTGGCGCAGGCAGACCTCTCGCCGCTGCAAAGCCCACAAGCCCTGGCCCTGATGATGCTGATGGCCCGCTACCCCGACATGCTCACTGCCGCCGCACAAGACTTTGCCCCGCACGACGTGACTTTTTACCTGCGCGAACTGGCCGCCTGCTACCACAGCTACTACGATGCCGAACGCATTTTGGTGGACGACGAGCCTGTCAAAATAGCGCGCTTGGCCTTGGTGGCGGCTTGCGCGCAAGTGCTGCACAATGGCTTGGCAGTGCTGGGCGTGGGTGCGCCGCGCAAAATGTAATGGGCCGCCTGCACACGGCCCCGACCTACTCCAAAGCTTATCAAGAGACGCATATGACATTTCAACGCGGTGGCACGATTTTGGGCCTCATCATTGGCGTGCTGGTCGGCCTGGGCGGCGCTCTGGCGGTGGCGGTGTACGTCACCAAAGTGCCCGTGCCCTTTGTTAACAAAGGCACCAACCACTCGCCCGAGCAAGACGCAGCCGAAGCCCAAAAGAACAAAAACTGGGACCCCAACACCCCGCTGTATGGCAAGAACCCGGTGCGCCCTGCGTCGGCTGCTGCGGGCAGCATTGGCACGGCGGGTGCGCTGCCTTCGCAAGCCAGCAACGCTACAAATACAGTAGCTGTCAACGCAGCATCGGCGCGCCCTGCAGCCGCAAATGCACCTGGCAATCTGCCCGCCAATACATCCTCCACCACGCCCGCAAAGATCGACGCCAAAGCGGTCTCGCAAGACCCGCTGGGCGACTTGGCCAAAGCCCGCTCTGCCGCGGCACCGGCAGTTACCACTGCCGCCATGTCGGCCAATAGCAGTGCTGATCCGTTTACTTATTTTGTGCAAGCTGGTGCCTACCGCAGCACGGAAGACGCCGAAGCCCAGCGCGCCAAGCTCTCGTTGCTGGGCGTCGAGGCCAAGGTTACCGAGCGCGAGCAATCCGGCCGCACGGTGTACCGCGTGCGGGTGGGCCCCTTTGATAAAAAAGACGATGCTGAAAAAACCAAAGACAAGCTCGACGCCACAGGCACTGAAACCGCCTTGGTACGGATTGCCCGTTGAACTTTTTTGCCCCCCTCTATTCACACTGCGCTAGGAGTAAATGCAATGAAACGTCGTGATTTTTCTACAGGCTTGGCCCTGTCTACCGCGGCCCTGGCCAGCACCACTTTGCCTGCGTATGCGCAGGGCAAAAAACCCGAAGAGGGCACCGATTACCTCACACTCGACAAGCGCGCGCTGACCGAAGCACCCGCTGGCAAAATTGAGGTGGTCGAGTTTTTTTGGTACCGCTGCCCACATTGCAACCACTTTGAGCCCGAGCTCAATGCTTGGCTGAAAAATTTGCCCAAAGACGTGCACTTTCGGCGCGTGCCTGCGGCTTTTCAAGAAGCGGTATTTGTGCCCCAGCAGCGCCTGTTCTACACGCTCGAAGCCATGGGCAAGGTCGAAGAGTTGCACAGCAAAGTCTTCACCGCTATCCACGCCGAAAAGCTCAACCTCGACACCCCCGAAACCATTACCGCCTGGGTCGAAAAACAAGGCGTCAACAAAGCCAAGTTTTTGGAAGTCTACAACTCGTTTTCAGTGGCCACCAAGGCCAACAAAGCGCGCCAGTTGCAAGACGCCTACAAGGTTGATGGTGTGCCCGCATTGGGCGTGGCGGGCCGCTATTTCACCTCGGGCTCATTGGCGCAGACCATGGCCCGTGCTTTGAACGTGGTCGATTATTTGGTTGCCGAAGTGCGCAAGGGCAAGTAAGAACTTGCTCGCGCATGAAGCTGCAAACACAACGGCGCATTGACCGCTGGATCGGCCAGCCGCTGTGCGCAGCGGTGTCGCTGTGGTCGCGCTTAACGGGCCGCAGTGCCGCACCCTCCCACACGGCGCAACCCGTGCGCAATGTGCTGGTGATCATGCTGTCCGAAATGGGCAGCATGGTCTTGGCGGGCCCGATGTTCGCCCAGCTGCGCCAGCGCTACCCCGGGGCCACGGTGCATGTGCTGCAACTGGCCAAAAACCGCGAAGTGTCTTTGCTGCTGGGCATTACCGCACCCGAGCATCTGCACGCCATTGACGACCGCTCTTTGGGCCGCTTGCTGGGCAGCATGTGGCGCGTGTTGCGCAGTTTGCGCCGCTTGCCGATCGACGTAGTGCTGGACTGCGAGCTGTTCTCGCGCATCAGCGCATTGCTCAGCTACGCCTGCGGCGCGCCGCTGCGCGCGGGCTTTACGCCGCACACCCAAGAGGGCCTGTACCGCGGCTCTTTCTTCAACTGCGCCCTGCCCTACAACCCCTATCGCCACATCAGCCTGCAGTTTGTCGCCTTGGTCGACGCCTTGGGTGGCCAGGCCATGCCGCGCTCTAAGCTCAGCCTGCTGCAAACCTTGCCCAGCGAGTCGGGTCTGCGGGTGGACTTTACCCGTGCCGAGCTGGCCCAGTTTGCCCAGCGCCTGCAGGCCGACTACCCGGTGGCCGCGCAGCGCCCACTGGTGCTGCTCTACGCGGGCGGCGGCATCTTGCCCGAGCGCGCTTGGCCTGCCGCGCATTACGCCGCGCTGGCCCAGGCACTGTGCGCCGACGGCCATGCGGTCGGCCTGATTGGCCTGGCCGACGACCAGGCCTTGGCGCAAAGCATTCAAGCCCAATGTGCCAGCACGCGATGCCTCGACCTCACTGGCTACACACGCAGCATCCGCGAGCTGTTGATGCTGTTCCACCAGGCGGCTTTGCTGGTCACCAATGACGGCGGGCCGGGCCACTTTGCCAGCCTCACGCCGCTGCGCAGCTTTATGTTTTTTGGCCCCGAGACGGCGCGCCTGTACGGGCCGCTCTCGCCGCGCGCCACGGTGTTCGACCTGCAACTGCCTTGCTCGCCCTGCTTGTCGGCCTACAACCACCGGCAAACTTTTTGCGATGGCGATAACCAATGCCTCAAGCGCATCGCGCCCGAGCGGGTGATTGCCATGGCCCGGCAAGCCTTGGCCCAGCCCAGCCCGCTACCCATGGGCCACCCATGACGAGCCCAGTCGCGCACAGCACGCCCGCATGGCGCGCGCGCCTGGGGGCCTTGGCCCTGCGCCTGATGCGCTTGCGCTACGCCAAGTTTGGCGTGGTGGGCGCGGGCGGCACTGTGGTCAATATGCTGGTGCTCATGCTGGGGCAAGAAGTGCTGTTTCTGCACATCGAGCCTGCGCGCACGCGCTTGTATGCGTCGCTAGCGCTGGCGATTTTGCTGGCCACTTTGAACAACTTCAGCTGGAACCGCCTCTGGACCTGGGCCGACCGCCAAGCCCAAGCCAGGCCCTGGGCGGCGCAGTTTGGCCGCTATGCGCTGGCCTCGTGGCTGGGCAGCGCCATGCAGTACGCGCTGACGCTGTGGTTGGCCCATGCCATGCACTATTTGCTGGCCAATGTGTTGGCCATTGGAGTGGCCAGCGTGAGCAATTACCTGGCCAACGACCTGTGGACGTTTCGCCGCAGCGCGCCGCCCACCACTGGCTCAACCCCATCCTCTGCGCCTCCTTCACCGCCACCCTTAACGCCTGCGGGCACGGAGCGCCCCTTGTGAGCACCGTGCTGCGCCGCTCGGCTGGGGCCGCGTTTGCGCTGCTGGCCCTGGCGCTACTGGTCTATGTGTGGGGCCTGGGCGGGCAAAACATTCCGCGCAACGGCGACGAAATGGTCTACGCCCACATCGCTCGGCTCACTGCGGCTTCGGGCCACTGGCTGCCTTTAGTGTCGCAGCTCGACCACATGCGCAACACCAAGCCGCCGCTGCTGTTTTGGCAAGCACTCGTGGCCACGCAATGGGGCAGCAACTGGCAGCTGTGGGCGCTGCGCCTGCCCAGCCTGCTCTACACCCTGGGCAGCGCCGCCCTGTGTTTTGCCATGGCGTGGCGTGTGGGCCGCAGCGCCGCCAAGGGCGCTTTGGCCGCGGCGATTTACCTGGCGTTTTTGAGCAGCTTTCGCTACGGCCGACCTTACCTGACCAGCGCCGCCGAAAGCTTTTGGCTGAACCTGCCGATGTGGTGGCTGGCCTGGCGCTGCCTGCGCCCGGCGCCGCCGGGAGACGGGCGGCTGAGCGACGCGCCTGCCGGGTTTGCGCCGGGCTGGGGGCTGTCTTTGCTGCTGGGCATCGCAGTGGGCCTGGGCGCAGCCTACAAGTCGTTTGCGCTGATCGTGCCGGCCTGCGCAGCGCTGTGGGTGGCCCTGCTCTGGCTGCAGGGGCCGCGCTGGCCGCAGTGGGGCCGCGCAAGCCTGCTGCAGGCCGCGCGCACCACCGCGCAAGTGGCCCTGATAGCCTGCGTGGCGTTGGCTGTGTTCAGCCTGTGGTTTGTGCTCGACCCCGACCCGGCCGCCGTGTGGCGCGAATTTGTCGTCGGCGAAAACGCTGGCAAGATGGGCAGCAGCAGCGGCTATTGGGCCACCGCCTTGCGCGGTAGTTCGAGCATTTGGGTGCAGGCCCTGGCCTATATGGTGAACGCGGGTTTGCTGGCGTTTTTAGTCCCCGGCTTGTTGCTTGTTGGCTTGGGATTAGGGCGCAAAGGCACGCCATATATGCGTACACAGCTATTAAATAATGAGCAACCACTGCCCGCCGCATGGCGCAAAACCATGCTGGCGTGGCTCTTGGTGTGGCTGGTCATTTTTTGCCTTCCTTCGACCCGCTCGGCCCGCTACGTGATCGCCGCCATGCCTGCCCTGGCGCTGCTACTGGCCCTGTGCTGGGAGCGCATCGGTCGCCTGTGGTTTGCGGCCACCCTGCTCGTGGCCAGCGTGTGCCTGCTCGTACTGGGCCGCATTGCCTGGGTGATGGCCGAACTGGGCATTGGCTCGATGGGCTCGACCAGCGCGAGCCTGCTGGTGTTTGGGTTGGCGATCGCCTGCCTGCTGCTGGCCTTGCTAAAACCCGCTGCAATGCGCCCAGCCACGCTGGGGCTATGCCTGCTTGTCTTTGCCTGTTTTAATGCCACGGTGGCCCCGCTAGACGGCCCGGCGGGGCGTTTTGGCTCCAGCGCCGCCCAGCAGTTGCGCGGCCAGCGCATTGCCGTGCCCAGCGGCTTTAACGGCCAGTTTGAGCGCTACGAGTTTTTGCTGCCCGGCAACCGCATCCTGCCCTACACGGCTTTGGACGCCGGTTCGGCGACGGCCGCCCTGCCCAGCTTGCTGGCCAGCGCCGACCTGCTGGTCTGGAGCGAACAACAGGGCCTGCCCGCGCCCTGCGCCGCGGGCGAATGCCGCGTGATCGACAGCCGCTGGGACACCGAGGGCCGCCAACCCAGTGGCAGCCTCAGCTGGGCCAAGCTGTGGCAACCGCAGCAATGGTTGCTGCGCCGCGAGTGGCTGATCCAGCCTTGATGCAAGCGCCTTGGTCTGGTGGACTCTAGCTGTGTCTAGCAGGTTCTAGCACGCTCCATTGGGCTGCACGCCTATCGGCTACCCTTGCCTTGGCGCAGGCGCCACCACAGCCACAGTTGGCGCAGCAGCGCGCCGTGCAGCCACAGCCACAGCCACGGGTCGAGCACGGCGTCCCACAGGTTGCCGCTGGGCAAGCGGGCGAGGGCAAACCCTGTGGCCAAGAGCAGCAAGCTGCCCGCAGCGCGGGTGTAGCGCAGCAAGGCCAAGCCAGCGACCAAGCCCAGCAGCAACCATAGCGCAGACGCGCCAAAGCCCCAAGCATAGACAGAATGCGGCCACAGGCTGTGCGTCAAAGCCAGGGTGTCGAGCAGCAAGAGCCAGCCCGTCAGCACCGCCAACACGGCCAGCCAGCACAGGTGCCTTGGCCATGGGCCAGCCGTCCCAAGCACCGTGCCAGGGCTTTGCGGCAGCAAGTGCGCTTGCCACGCAGCCGAGGCTCCGTAGCGCCACAGCGCCAGGCCGCACAGCCAGCCCGTGAGCAAGCTCGGGCTTTGAAAGGCCAAGCCCAACCAATAGGCGGGCGACACCGGGCCCGGCCAGAGCGTCAGCAAGCCCAACGCTACCGCCACAGCGAATGTGCTGCGCGACGGGCTGCGCGCAGGGTGGCGCAAGGCCCAGCGCGGCGGCATGCAGCGCAGTATCTGCAGCAGCAGGTAGAGCAAAACCAGCGCCCACAGCAGGTGGCGGCTCGCGTCCATCCAGGCCAAGGCGGGCAAGGCCGGGCTGGGCAGCGTGGCGGCGTTCATGGTGTGGGCCCCAGGCTGACCCAGGCGATGCGCTGGCGCTGCTCGGTGTAGCTCACCCACAGCTTGCCATCGGCCCAGGCCAAGGCGGGGTAGGAAAATTCATCCGGCCCCACTGGGGCTGGGCTTACTACAACTTGGTTTGCTATCATATTGCTAGCTGCAGACGCGCTGCTGGAGCGCGCTAGCACGGCAATGGCAGCCCAATGCAGGCCATCGCTGGAGGCCGAGAGGCGCAGGCTTTCGCGGCCGCTGGCCGAAGGGTTGTGCGCCATCACGGCCAAGCCGGGGCGTAGGCCTATGGCTGCAATGGATGCGTCGGGGTTGTCTAAGTCAAGGGCGGGCAAGTCGTGCCAGTCTTGGCCCGCGTTGCCAGTGCGCGCCGCGGCGAGTTGGTGGGCGCTGCTGTGGTCACGCATCAAGGCCAGCCACTGGGTGGCGCTGAGCATCAGCACGCTGGGCTGCAGCCAGCCGTCGTGGCCGCTGATGCGCTGCAGGCCGATGAAGTCGCCCTGGGGGCCAAAGCGCGCGGCCATGGCGTACTTGATGCCCAGCTCAAAGTACAGGGGCAGCAGCATGCCGCCGTCTTGCAAGGGCAGGGGCGCGGTGCGCACCAAATGGCTGGTGTTCCACAGCCAAGACAGTGGCAAGACGCGCAGCGGCTCAAACTGCAGGTTCTGTGGGTCGGCTTGGGCAACTTGGCGCAGATGCAGCACCCGCCCTGCGGCCCAACCACCCAAGCCCGTGGCCACGACGAAAAGGTGCATGCGACCCTGGGCGTCGCGCCACGCCACGGGGTTGCCCAAGCGGCGCAGACCGTGGCCCAGCTGCAAACCCAGCAACTCTCGGTTGGCGACAAAACGCGCCGCCTGCCACTGACCGCTGCTGCGGCTGAGCCAAGAGGAGGCAATTTGCACATCGGCGGCGCTCTCGCGCTCGCCCGCGAACCAAAAAGCCATCAAGACGGCGGGGGAGTCGGCGGGCATGGCCACCAGGCTGCTGGCGTGGGCAGCGGGCGTGTTGGCGGGCATGGGGATGCTGCCGCGCGCTTGTACCTGCAGGGCTTGCACAGCCTGCGCGCCCGCTGGCCATATCGCCTGTGGCGCGCTGAGCACCGGGCTGCGCTGCTGCCAGTCGAGTGCAGCCACGGCAAGGCCAAGCCCGAGCAGGGCCCACAGAGGTAAGGTAACAGGGCGCAAAAGGATTAAACTCAAATCAAAGTTTGTGCGGCATTGTCTCGCACAATCAAGCCCTTATGACCCTTCCCACCACCCCCCCTGCTGTGACCCTGTCTGTGGTTGTCCCTGTGTACAACGAAGAGTCAGGCTTGGCCGAGCTGCACAAACGCCTCGGCGCAGCGCTGGACGCTCTCGACTGCAGTAGCGAAATCATTTACGTCAACGACGGCAGCCGCGACCGCAGCGCCGTGATGCTGCAAGTGCTGGCGCAGCAAGACGCTCGCACCGTGGTGCTCGACCTGAGCCGCAATTTTGGCAAAGAGTTGGCCGTCAGCGCGGGCATCGACTTTGCCCGCGGCGAAGCCTTGGTGGTGCTGGACGCCGACCTGCAAGACCCACCCGAGCTGATTGCCCGCATGGTCGAAGAATGGCGCAAGGGTTTTGACTGCGTGTTGATGCGCCGCCGCTCGCGCGATGGTGAAACTTGGCTCAAGAAAACCAGTTCGAGTGTGTTCTACCGCCTGCTGCGCCGCATCAGCGATGTGGACATTCCGCCGGATGTGGGTGACTTTCGCCTGATGAGCCGCCGTGCGGTCGACGCGCTCAAGCGCTGCACTGAGCGCACCCGCTACATGAAGGGCCTGTTTGCCTGGGTCGGCTACAAGCAAAGCATTTTGGAATACGAGCGCGACGCACGTTTTGCGGGCGATACCAAGTGGAATTACTGGCGCTTGTGGAATTTGGCACTAGAAGGCATTACCTCGTTTAGCACCGCGCCGCTCAAGCTGGCAAGCTATGTCGGCGTGACGGTGGCAGTCAGTGCTTTTGTGTACACCGCCTATGTGCTAATCAAAGCCGCCTTGGTCGGCGACCCGGTGCCGGGCTACCCCTCGCTGATGGTGGTGGTGCTGTTTTTAGGGGGCACCCAGCTGATGGCCCTGGGCATCATTGGTGAATACTTGGCGCGCGTGTTTGTAGAAGTCAAACAAAGGCCGCTGTATTTAGTGGCCGATGTTTATAGCCAGGCACATGCGCTCAGCGCAGCTCCGCTGCCGACGGCTCCAGCAAAAATTTACAGCGCCCTAGAATCCAATTGAACACCGGGTTGGCGTGCCGAAAATAAATATTCGTGGCGACTTGCTCGCAACCCATAAGTTTTTTAAAGTAATAGCTGGTCTGGCCAAAGTCCACCTCGTCTAGGCCTGCCGCATCGGCACTTTCAATGACTTTAATGAGCAGCGCAAAATACAAACCATAGGGTTCGCTGCGTTGGTAGTCCATACCAATGTATTTGGACACCATGCGCGGACCTTTGACCAGGTTTTGCACAAAGCCTATCAAACGCTCACCCTCGTAGGCCAAAATAAATTGGCTGAGGGACGCGGTTTGTTGAAAATACGCCAGCGTCAATGCTTCAAATTGAAAGTCTCCGCGCTGAGCGGTTTGCTCGTACAGCGCAAACATGGTTTGCGCCAACTCCAGTGGCAAGTCGGTGGGCGCATCCAAGGCCTCAAAGCGCAAGGGCGCGCTCAGGGCCAGGCGACGTTTGATATTTTTGCGGCGGTTATGGCGCAAATTGGCAAAATAGTTTTTCACTGCCAACACGTTTTGTGGCAAGCCCGCAGCACTGGCAAAGCCACTCAGAGGCAAAGGCGCAAGAAATGTTTTGTACGCAATTAGCGAAGCCTTGGAAAACAAATGTGCATTGATGGCCTGCAACACCTCGGCGGACACTTCGCCGTCGATCCTGCCCACGTCGGTAGACGGATGGCCCACGCAGGCCAGAGGTAAGCGCACCAGTGACAGCATCTTTTTGAGAACGCCGCCAGTGACCATGGTGTCGAGGCGAAAATGCGTGGCGAAATACGGCGCAATGCATACGCGCTCATCGCCTCGGCACACCTCGATATAGGCCAAGCGAAAGCCCGCAATATGCGCGCGCTCAAAAACCTGCATGAAGCGAAAACCTTCCGCCTCGTTTGCCAGCACGCCCTCGGGGCAACTGCTGTGCTCCACGGTGCGCAGTGCGCTGACTGCAAAGGCTAGTGGGGCTTCTGGCATGGGCTCAAACGGACAGGCTTTCGGCCGTGTGCGCTGGGCTTGGAGGCGGCACGTTTGCCACGCGTTTGACGAAAGCAATCACCTCGGCCGCCACGCGCTGGCGTTCGTTATCGAGGGTGATCATGTGGTAACTGTTTTCTAAAATCACTGCCTCCAAATGTCCTGAGCTCCAATGCTTTTGCAAAAACTCCAGGTTGGAGAGGCTGGCCACATCGTCTTCGCGCGCATGGATGGCCAAGCCAGCAGGGCAAGGCCCAGTTGAAAGAGTCTTCTTGACTTGGCGGATCAGCCGGTCAAACTCGCGCAGGTAATGGGTCTGTATCGTGGCCGCGCCCGCGCTGGAGATTTTGCGCGTTTTGAGTTCTTTGGCTATCCACTCGCGGATGCGCGGGTTCTTCACGCCATAGGGCGGTTGCTCTTTGTAAGACCACAATGCACCCAGAGGGGTGTACAAAGCCAAGGGGAAAAGCCAGCGATAAAAGGGTGTATTCCAGCCGTCATACCAGAGTGTCGTGGACAGCAGCACAACACCGTCTAAACTGGTGCCCAGCCGCAAAGCGGTGCCCAGCGCCAGGGTAGCTCCGGCAGAAATGCCCGCCAAAATCACGTGGCTGTGCTGTTGCCGCAATTGCATCACCTGCGTTTGGACACATTGCACCCAATTAGCAAATGCTGGCGCTACCGGCTCCTCGTCCTGCACTGCATAGCTATAACCTGGGATGCGTAAATTGTGGGTCGCGATGCCACTGGTTTTCAGCGCGTTATTGAGCGTGAGCAACTCGTCGGGCGTGCTGCGAAGGCCATGCAAAAGCAGCACAATCGGCCCGGGCGCAGCCTTAGCGCTCACATTCAAACAGGCGCCCGCTGGAACACCAAAGAGACATTCGAGCCCCCGAAAGCAAAGGAGTTCGAGACCACCGCTTCCAAATTAGGAGCAAGCCGCGCAGCACCCGTCACCACATCCAGGTGGGCACACCGCGGGTCTAGCGGCAAAGCGCCCAAACCGGCGGCCAACAGACCGCGCTGCAAACTGGCCACGCAAATCGCCGCCTCAAAAGCGCCTGCAGCGCCCAACAAATGGCCATGCAAAGACTTGGTGGCACTCACCGGAGGGCAATGCTTGCCAAACACGTCAGCCAAAGCCAGGGCCTCCGACACATCGCCAGCGTCGGTTCCCGTCGCGTGGGCGTTGACCGAACCAATTTGCAAGGCCTGTAGCCCCGCATCTTGCAAGGCCAAATGCATTGCGCGCGCCTGACCTTCGGTTTTGGGATGCACCAAGGATGCCGCATCGCAGGTGCTGCCATAACCCGACAACAAGGCCAGGGGCTTGGCGCCACGGGCTTTGGCATGGCGCGGGCTCTCCAGCACAAAGGCGGCAGCCCCTTCACCAATCACCAAGCCGGTTCTTTCAGAAGAAAAGGGGCGGCAAGCCAGCTGCGCATTGGGCGCGGACTTGCGCGTGCTCATGACCCGCAAGGCGCCCCAGGCCGACATCACACCCGGTGCCAGCATGGCCTCGCTGCCACCCACCAGTGCGATATCAACCCGGCCACTGCGAATGGCCAGCAAGGCCTCGCCCAAAGCAATGGCCGACGAAGCACAGGCCACGCTGTAGGTGTGGTTGGGCCCTTGCAGTTTGTATTTGATGGCCAGATGACCGGCCGCAGAATTGGCCATGATGCGCACCACGGTCATCGGGCGCAGCGCCAAGCCCTCGGAAAAAAATCGGTTGTAGCTGGACTCTGCGGTATGTAAGCCACCCATGCCAGTGCCCCAAAAAACACCCGCACGGAAGGGGTCACAGACCGGCGCAGCTTGCATCCAAGCCTGCTCCGCAGCGCACAGGGCCAAGGCGCAAGAGCGGTCGGTGCTCACCGACTCGAAAGTCTCCACCACCGTATGGAGGCTCTGCGGCAAACTGCCCAAATAGGCATCGGGTGTACCGGGGTGCCCTAGCCACTCGCTAGGGGTGTTGCTGAAACAGGCGCGGGGCCGGTCTATCAAAGCGTCCAAGCTGCTGCGTCCGCTGCCCTGGGGGCCAATAATGCCCAGGCCGGTAATCCATGCTGCGGCGCTATCGTGGGCGTTAGGGTTCACGTGACGGGCAGTTTGCTGTCGATCAAAGCGACGATTTCGCCCACGGTGGCGGGGACCTCTTCGGGCGGCACATCGCCTAAATCTACCTTAAAGACCTCTTCGATGGAGAACAACAGCTCGGCCACGGCGAGCGAATCCAGGCCAACATCGGCCAGCAGGGTTTGCGTGGTGACCGCCGAGGTATCGAGGTGGTGCTGAGCCTTGATGATGCCCATCAAGCGCTCAAAAGTAGTGGCCAAAATTTTCTCCAAACAGGGCAAGGCCTAGCGCAATCGCGCCAGCAGCTGGATTTTACCCCGTCACCTCGGGTTTGAACACTGCGCGCCACAGTTGTTCGATAGCAGCTAGCTGCAAGGCCACTTGCTCTGTAGCAAAAAGGCCGGGCCGCTCATCGAGCCGGGCCTGGTGCTGCAGATGGCGCAATGCACGGTAAGCGTCTGCTGCCGGGCCACCTACGGCTGCAGGAAGCAGGCCACCAAACACCGCACGCTGGAGCAAAGCAATATTGCCGACATTGGCCCGCAACTCGGGGTAGTTCTGCGCAGAGGACAAGACCAAGCACTGCACCGCAAACTCGGCGTCTAATAATCCACCATGGGTATGTTTAAGGTCTACCAGGGCGGACTTGGCCGGGTGCGCGGCCCGCACTTTGTCACGCATGGCCACAATTTCGGCTTTCAGCGTGGGCAGATCGCGGGCAGCGCACAACACAGCGGAGCGAACCGCTTCAAAGCGTTCTTTGAGCGCGTCCCGCCCCACGACAAAACGCGCCCGCGTCATGGCCTGGTGCTCCCAAGTCCAAGCCGTGTTGCTGCCACGCTGCTCTTGGTAATCTGCATAGGCGGCAAATCGGCTCACCAGCAAGCCCGAATTGCCATTGGGCCGCAGTGCGGTGTCGATTTCAAACAAATCGCCCTCCATGGTTTTTACCGTTAACCAGTGGATGAGTTTGCGCACAAATACCGCGTAAACCTCAGGAGCTTGCTCATCAGCGTCGTCGTAGACAAATACGATGTCTAAGTCACTGCCATAACCCAGCTCCTTGCCCCCCAATTTGCCGTAGGCAATGATGCCAAAGCTGGGCTCCTCGCGATGCCGAAGCTTGAGGCGCTGCCAGCACCAATTCGCGCAAACACGCAGCATGGTGTCGGCCAGGGCACTCAGATCGTCGGCCACCTGCTCGACGCTCATGCGCCCCTCGACATCGCGCGCCAATATCCGAAACAATTCGGCATGGTGGGCGCGGCGCAGCAAATTCAGCACCGCTTCTTCATCGTCTTCATTGGTCGAACGCAGGGCTTTACGGCGCAGCTCCAGCTCGGCCTCAAAACGCTGGGCATCAAAGCGCTTCACCATCATGTTTTCGTCTGCCAGTTCATCGATCACGCCCGGGTGCTGCAAAAGGTAGCGCGCCGGCCAGCGCGCCGTACCCAAGAGGCGCAGCACGCGCAGGTGCACCGACGGGCGTTCGTACAGCAAAACCAGATAACTTTCTCGGCGCAATAGGCTTTGCATCCAATCGAGCCAGCGCAACCCAGCATCCAGGCGCTGGGACTCCGACAAGCTTCCCGGGCCTGCGTCGGCCATCCACTGCGCGCTGCGCTCCACCAACCGCAAGAGCTGCACGCGGGCGCTGTCGCGCAGAGCCAAAACGCGCGGATGCTGGCGCAGCGCTTGCACCCGCTGCGCCATCGGCTCGGGCATGCTGGTGAGCAAGCGGTCTAACTCCGCGTCGGGGTGCGTCGGCAGGGCAGCAGCACAGCCAGAACATTCTTGGGCATTGGCCGGACCCAGCAAGGCATCGAACTCTTGTGCCACACGCTCTCGGTGGGCGTCGAGTTGGCTCAAAAAACTGCGGCAATCGGGGTAGTCCATGGTCTGCGCAATCCACAGCAAGTCTGCGTCTTGTGTGGGCAAAATATGCGTTTGCTGGTCGTCTAGGTACTGTATGCGGTGCTCGACGCGGCGTAAAAAAATATAGGCCTGCGCCAAGGCTTGCGCGCTGTCCACCGGCATTACGCCCGTTGCCGACAAGCACTGCAAAGCAGCCAAAGTCGAGCGCCGCCGCAACTCGGGGAACTGGCCGCCGCGCACAAGCTGCAGCAGCTGCACCGTAAACTCGATTTCGCGGATGCCGCCACGCGCCAGCTTAACGTCGTTAGCGCGCTCCGGGTGGCCTGCGGCACGTCGACTGGCATGGCTGCGTATCTGCGCATGCAAGACCCGCAAAGCCTCGAACACGCTATAGTCCAAATAGCGCCTGAACACAAAGGGCAGTACAGCGCTGCGCAAACGCTGGGCGGAGCCATTCTCGAGATCTGGCACAGGTGCCACCAAGCGGCTTTTCAGCCACGCAAAGCGCTCCCATTCGCGGCCTTGCACCTGCAAGTACTCTTGTAAAGCGTCGAGCGAGACCGTCGGCGGCCCCGAGTTGCCATTGGGCCGCAAGGCCAAATCTAAGCGGAATACGAAGCCGTGCTCAGTGACTTCGCCCATAAATTGGTAAATGCCTTTGACGGCCAACGCAAAATATTCTTGGTTAGAAACCACGCCTCGGCCATGCTCCAGACCCTGCGTGTGACCGTCTTGGTCATAGACATAAATCAAATCGATATCGCTGGACACATTGAGTTCCCGCGCGCCCAACTTGCCCATGCCAACGACCCAAAACCGTGCCCGCGCACCCAACGTGGTTTGCGGCATGCCGTGGCGCGCGTCCAGTTCCCGCATGACCTCTTCACAGGCCATGTTCAGCGCAAACTCTGCCAACAAACTCATGGCGTGGGTAATGGTTTCCAAGCTCGCTTGCTGCTCACAATCCAAGCACACCAAGCGCTCTATCAGTAATTGCCGCAAAACGCGCAGGGCGGCGCTTGCTGGCAAGCCCTGCGCCACCAAGGCGCCATGGCAATCCAATAGGCCCACTGCAGTAATGTCTTGCAGAGGCAGCAAGGACAAGCTCGGCCCATAGCGACGACGCACCCGTTGCACCATGCGCGAGTACACGGCCGTGCTTGAGCCGATGGGTGTGCAATCGGCATCTTTCGATGCCGAACCTATGGCTGCGCCGGGAGTCATAATTCCTGTATGCCAAAGTTCCAATGATTACGTCCAACGCCCCTACCCGCATTTCTGCAGGGCTCCTCATCGGAGCCTGGACGGCCCGCCTGCTTTTATGGCTTGTGTTGGCGGCTTGGCTGTTGTTTACGGTCACCTGGGCCGCGCTACAGGTATGGATTGTGCCGCGAATTGGCGATTACCGTGTGCAGATGGAAACCCAGGCCAGCAAGGCGCTGGGCATTCCGGTGCGCATTGGTGCCGTGCAAGCGCAATCGGATGGTTTGATTCCATCTTTTGAGTTGCACGATGTCAGCCTGCTCGACGCACAAGGCCGCGAGGCGCTGCATCTGCCCTTGGTGATTGCCTCCTTGTCGCCGCAGTCGCTATGGCATAAAAGTTTTGAGCAATTGACGCTAGAACGCCCCGTTCTCGATATCCGCCGCGTCGCCAATGGGCATATCGAAGTGGCTGGGCTGGACTTCACGCAATCTGCATCGGTCAATGGCTCGGCTGCGGATTGGTTTTTTTCGCAACGCGCATTCACCATCCGCGAGGGCACGGTGCGCTGGACCGACGAGCAGCCACGCCCCCCGCCCAGCACCAGTGGCAAACGCCAGCGTTTGGTCAGCTTGCCGCCACCCCTGGCATTAGAGCAACTGGAACTGGCCGTTCGCAACACGCCCCGAAGCCATGAGCTGCGCTTAGCCGTCACTCCGCCTACCGCGTGGGGTTCGCGTTTTTCGGTCACGGGGCAATTCAAACAATCGCTGCTCAGCCCACACCCTGGTGACTGGCGCGAATGGTCGGGTCCGGTATTCGCCAACTTTGAAAGCGTCGACATCTCGCAATTGAAAAGCTATTTGCAATGGGATCTGAGCTTGTCTGCCGGGCGAGGCGCTTTGCGCACTTGGCTCGACATGGCCAAGGGCCGTATCCAAGGCATCACGGCGGATCTGGCCTTGGCCGAAGTCGCGGCGCAATGGAACCCTGACCTGGCACCACTCGATTTGCTATCGCTGACGGGGCGACTAGAGGCCCATCGCACGGCGCAAGGTTTGGCATTTTCAACACAGCGACTGCAGTTTGCCAGCCGCGACGGTTTGCAATGGCCTGCTGGCGATGTGCAAGCCTCGCTGGTCATGGGCAGCACCACCCTGCCCATTGGTGGCGAGCTGCATGCCGAGCACATCGATCTGGCGAGTGCTATGCAAATTGCAGCACACCTACCACTGAGCACGGCCACCCACAGCCTGTTAGCATCGTATGCGGCACGCGGCACACTCGAGAGCTTGCACAGCCATTGGCAAGGCCCCGTAGACGCCTTGCGCAGTTTCGACGCGCAAGGTCGGGTATCACAATTGGCGCTGAGCGCACAGCGCAGCAGCAACTTTGTAGGCGTAGCCCCGGCGCTGCGCGAAGCTCCAGGGCGGCCGGGTTTGCGCGGTGCTACGCTTGACTTTCAGCTGAACCAAAAAGGCGGCTCGGCCAAGTTGGGCATTGAACAAGGTGCATTGGAGTTTCCTGGAATTTTTGATGAGCCCTTGGTCGCGTTTCAAGAGCTAAAAACAGAATTGCAATGGAAGCTGCAAGGCGACAAAATTGAAGTAGTTGTGCCCAGCCTACGCATTGATAATGCCGACGCCCAAGGCGAACTCAAGGCCAACTGGCACAGCAGCAACACCACGCCTGGCAATGCAGCCAGCCGGTTTCCGGGTGTGCTCGATCTACAAGGACGCTTCTCGCGCCTCGACGGCAGCAAGGTCCACCGTTACCTGCCAACCATAATTCCCAGCCCAACGCGCGACTATTTGCGTGCCGCCCTGCTTGCGTGCAATGCCAGTGATATTGCCTTGCGGCTGCGTGGCGATCTGCGCGACTTCCCCTTTGAAGACCCTCGCAAGGGTGAGTTCACGCTGGCGGCCAAAATCAATAACGCCCACTTTGCCTATGCGCCCAGCAAGGGCGCAGCCACCACCAATACCTATCCGGCCTTGCAGCAACTCAGTGGCGACTTGCTCATCGATCGCAACAGCCTCGACATACGCAATGCCTACGGCCGCCTGGCCGCTGCGCCCGCTTTGCAAATCAGCCAGCTGCAGGCCCATATTCCCGACCTCAGCCACTCCACCACGGTGGTGTTGACCGCACAGGCCAACGGTCCGCTGGCTGACATGTTAGGCGTGGTCAACGCTTCGCCTTTGGCCGATATAACCGGCCGCGCGCTGAGCTCCATCAGTGCCACGGGCGATGCCGAATTAAAACTGCGGCTACACCTGCCCGTGCTAACGCTAGAACGCTCCAAAGTACAGGGCTCACTCACTTTGAGCGCGAACGATGTGCGCATGCTGCCCAGCCTGCCCTTGTTCACCCAGGCGCGTGGCGTGCTGGCTTTCAATGAAACTGGCCTGGGCACCGTCGATTTGCGTGCCGGATTTTTAGGTGGCGATACCCATATTGAAAGTGCAGCACGAAGCCCCTCGCCCAGCACGGCCAGCGCGACCGACGCCAGTACAGAACCCAGCTTGCAATTGCGCGCCCAGGGCAATGCGGCCGCTGAAGGCCTGCGCCAAGCTGCCGCCACGGGCCCACTGGCCGCTTTGGCCAAAACCGCCAGTGGCTTGACCAACTACACCGCCAATTTTTCGCTGCGCCGGGGTATCCCCGAAATCACGGTGTCGAGCAACTTGCAAGGCTTGGCCCTGTCCCTGCCGGAGCCTTTTGGCAAAAGTGCGGAGTCTGTTTTAGCACTGCGTTTTGAAAACAGCTTGCTCAAAGCTTCGCTCGTGCAAGGGCAAAAACTGCAAGACCAAATTTTGTTGGACTTGGGCAAAACCGCATCACTGGTCTACCAACGCGACCTGGGCAACCCGGCTGAGCCGCGCGTCCTGCGTGGCGCCATTGCGGTGGGCTTGGCCCCTGGCGAATCGGCGCCCCTGCCTAGCGAGGGCGTGGTCGCCAATATCAACGCGGCGCGCATCGATGTCGACGCCTGGGAAAACTTGTTGGCCGTGCCCGCAGAGTCCAAAACCAGCGCTCCCGCGAACAAACGCGCGCGCAGCAACGATGCCGTTTTGGCCTATCTGCCCAGCTCTATCGCACTGCGCACCGAAGAGCTGCGCGTCGACCAGCACCAACTCAAGCATGTGGTGGTGGGTGGCTCGCGCGACGCACTGACCTGGCGTGCCAATATCGAAGCCAGCGAACTCAATGGTTACCTCGAATACCGCCAGCCTAGCGGCGCGGGTGCAGGGCGGCTTTATGCCCGTTTGGCGCGTTTAGAAATCAACCCCAGCAACCAAAGCAATATAGAAACCGTGCTGTCCAAGCAACCCGCCAACGTGCCCGCACTCGACATCGTGGTGGACGACCTGCAACTGCGCGGCAAGCGCTTGGGTCGGGTCGAGATCGACGCCGTAAACCGTAACGCCAGCGGCCTGGTCCCCGAGGGCACACTGCGCGAGTGGCGGCTCAACCGGCTGAACATGAGCATGCCCGAAGGCACGCTCACTGCAAGCGGCAATTGGGCGGCCATTGGGATCACTGGGGCCAATGCAGCCAATGGCAGTACGGAGGCCACCAACCCTGGCACGCCGCCCAACGAGCGCCGCCGCAGCGTGATGAATTTTCGCCTCGACATTGCCGATGCGGGCGAGATGCTCAAGCGCTTCGGGCAAGCGGGTGTATTGCGCCGTGGCAAGGGCAAGCTCGAAGGCCAAATCTCTTGGCTGGGCTCGCCCCTGGCGCTGGACTACCCCAGCTTGAGCGGCCAAGTCAATGTGAATGTAGAGAGCGGGCAGTTCCTCAAGGCCGACCCGGGCATTGCCAAGCTGCTGGGGGTGCTGAGCCTGCAGTCTTTGCCACGCCGGCTGGCCTTGGACTTTCGCGATGTGTTTTCAGAAGGCTTTGCCTTTGACTTTATTCGCGGCGACGCGCACATCGAGCAAGGCTTGGCGCAAACCCAAAATCTGCAAATGAAAGGCGTTGCTGCCGTGGTGCTCATGGAAGGCACGGCCGACCTCGCGCGCGAGACCCAAGACCTTAAGGTCGTCATCGTGCCAGAGATCAATGCGGGCACCGCCTCGATCGTGGCCAGCATCATCAACCCCGCCATCGGTGTCGGCACATTTTTAGCGCAACTCTTTTTGCGCCGTCCGCTGATCCAGGCCAATACCCAAGAGCTGCACATCGACGGCGGCTGGGCCGATCCGCGCATCACCAAAATCGACCGCAAGGCCGCCAGCGGCGCAGCAAACCCCGCCAGTGCACCGGCTGCCATTGAGCGATAAACACCCGACCAAGGCCCATCACCATGCAAATCGCCGCGCTTCAAATGGTCTCTGGCACCGATGTGCTCAGCAATCTGCGCAGCGCGCGCAGCCTGTTGGAGCGCGCCGCGACACAGGGCGCTGAACTGGCCGTACTGCCTGAATATTTTTGTATTTTGGGTCGGCGCGATACCGACAAGCTGCAAGTGCAAGAAGCCTTTGGTGACGGGCCTGTTCAAAGCTTTTTAAGCCAAACTGCGCGTGAGCTTGGACTGTGGATTGCCGCGGGCACCTTACCCCTGTCTACGCCTGACCCGGCACGGGTGCGCAACAGTCTCTTGGTGTTCAACCCGCAGGGCGAATGCGTGGCGCGCTACGACAAAATGCATTTGTTTCGCTTCGACAATGGCAGCGAACTCTACGATGAAACGCGGGTGCTCGAAGCAGGCACGCAGCCGGTGTGCTTCGAACTGCCCAGCCGCAGCGATGGCGTGTTTCGCGTCGGCCTGAGCATTTGCTACGACATGCGCTTCCCCGAGCTGTACCGCCACTACGCTAGCCAAGGCGCGCATGTGCTGCTGGTGCCCAGTGCCTTCACGCACACCACGGGCCAATCCCATTGGGAGCTGCTGCTGCGCGCCCGCGCTATCGAAAACCTAGCATACGTCGTAGCGCCGGCGCAAGGCGGGCTGCATGAAAACGGGCGGCGCACCTGGGGCCAAAGCCTGGTGGCCAACCCCTGGGGCGAGCTGCTGGCGCAGCAGGCCGAGGGCGAAGGTGTGGTCATGGCCGACATCAGCTTGCCTCGCCTGCAGAAGTACCGTAGCCAGCTGCCTGCTTTGGCACACCGCAACCCCAGGGTCAACGCGCTGTGAGCTGGTTGCTGCGTGGTTGGCGCCGCTGGTCTTTGTGGACGCTCTTGGTCGGCTTGGTGGCCACGCTCCTGGTTACCCTGGTCTGGTTGGCAGGCCGCTATGAAGCCGAGCAGTTGCAAGCCAAGATCGAGCGCGACGCCGCCGAAGCGGTGAGCGACGTGCGCCTGGGCTTCACACGCAATGTGCAAAGTCTGCAAGCCCTGCATGCTGGCGACCCCAGTTTCAGCAGTTGGCGCGAGCAAGCGGCGCTGCTGTTGCAACAACACCGCGAGTTGCTGCGCCTGGAGTGGCGCAACAGCACCGGCAACACCAACCTGGCATTTGTTGACTCGCCTTTTCGCCAACCCGTGTTTGAGCGCCTAGGGCGCGCCAATGCACTGCCCGACGTTTTGCGCGCCTGCAGCGCGGCGCTGCGCGCCAGTGGCCCGGCCTACGCGCCCAGCTACTACGTTGCGCAAATCGACAGCCTGGGTTTAGAGGTGATGGAGCTGTGCCTGCCCCTGGCCACCTCCGGGCGGCATTCGGGCTATTTGGTGGCCACCTATTCGCTGGCCGACACCCTGGCCGAACTGGTGGGTAAACAAGTGGCGCGCGGCCAAGAGGTGTCTTTCACCGAGGCCGACGGCACGCGCCTGGCCATTGCGGGCTCGGTCAAGCGCGGCAGCCGCATCTTCACGGCCCAGCAGTTGCTCGACCTGCCGGGCAACACGCTTTTGCTGCGCATGGACAGTTGGCGCGGCCCGCCTGAAATCTTCCCCAACTTTCTCAGCGCCCTGGTCACCTTGCTCTCCATCGCCTTGATCACGGTAGTCATTTTGCTCGGCAAAGACATCCGCCGCCGCACCCGTGCCGAGCGCGACCTGGGCGACGCCTTGGCCTTTCGCAAAGCCATGGAAGACTCCTTGGTCACCGGCCTGCGCGCGCGCGACCTACAAGGGCGCATCAGCTACGTTAACCCGGCCTTTTGCCAAATGGTCGGTTTTAGCGCACCCGAACTATTGGCCAGCAGCATCCCTGCGCCCTATTGGCCACCCGAGCTGATCGACGAATACCAGCAGCGCCAAGCGATTCGTTTGAGCGCCAACCTGCTGCCGCGCGAGGGCTTTGAGTCGGTGTTCATGCGCAAAGACGGCACCCGCTTTCCGGTGCTCATCATCGAAGCGCCGCTCATCAACGCGGTGGGAGAGCAAACCGGTTGGATGAGCGCCCTGCTCGACATGAGCGAGCAGCGGCGCATCGAAGAGCTCTCGCGCACCAGCCAAGACCGTTTGCAGGCCACCGCCCGCTTGGCCACCGTGGGCGAAATGGCCTCCCTGCTCAGCCATGAGCTGAACCAGCCGCTGGCGGCCATTTCGAGCTACGCCATCGGCTCCAACAACTTGCTGCAAGACGCTACTAACAGTAGCCCGGTGTACGCCGACGTGCGGACGGCGCTGCAGCGCATAGCCGAACAGGCCGAGCGCGCGGGCAAGATCATTAAAAGTGTGCACAACTTTGTGCGCCGCCGCGACCAAGCCCGCGAAGCCGTGCAGCCCGAAGCCCTGCTGCAAGCCATCTTGCCCCTGGTGGCCCTGCAAGCGCGCAAGCTCGGCGTGCAGGTGCAAACCCAGGTCGCCCCCGACCTGCCTTCCACGGTGTGCGACCGCACCATGGTCGAGCAGGTGCTGCTCAACCTGGCGCGCAACGGCATGCAGGCTATGCCCCAGCACAGCTTGGCCGGGCCCACCCCCGCAGCATGGCGCCAGAACCGCCTGCTGATACACATTCAAATGGCCAAGTTGGCTGCGCCGGGCCAGTGGCTTGAGTTCTCGGTGCACGACAACGGCCAGGGCATTGCGCCCGATGTGGCCGAGCAATTGTTCACGCCCTTCTTCACCACCAAGGCCGAAGGCATGGGTCTGGGCCTGTCGCTGTGCCGCACCGTGATCGAACAACACGGCGGCAGCTTAAGCCATGCGCCTGCGCCTGGCGGGGGCACCGTCTTTCGCTTTACACTGCCCGCTGGTACGCCGCCGGTTGCCGCACCGCATTTAATTGCTTCTCCACCCGAAAGCCCGCATGGAACGCTCACTTGATGCTACCGTTTTTATAGTAGACGACGACGCGGGCGTGCGCGAGGCCCTGGCTTGGCTGCTGCGTTCACGGCGCTTGTTGAGCGAGAGTTTTGACAGCGCCGACCGCTTCGAGCACATGCTGGCCACCGGCTTTGTGCCCAGCACCCCCAGCTGCGTGCTGATGGACGTGCGCATGCCCGGCACCAGCGGATTGGCCCAGTTTGAAAAGCTTTTGGCCCGGGGTTGGCAAACCCTGCTGCCAGTGATTTTTCTCACCGGCCACGCCGATGTGGTCACCGCCGTGGCGGCGGTGAAACGCGGGGCCTTTGACTTTTGCGAGAAGCCGTTTTCAGACAATGCCTTGGTCGACCGCGTGGTGCAGGCGCTGGAGCTGTCGCACAACACGCTGGGCCAGCGCAAACAGCAAGGGCAACTCAGCCATTTGCTGGCCGAACTCACCGAGCGTGAACGTGACGTGATGCGCCTGGTCACCCAAGGCCTGCCCAACAAACTCATCGCCGACCAGCTCAACATCAGTGTGCGCACGGTCGAGGTGCACCGGGCCCGGGTGTTTGACAAAATGAACGTCAAGTCGGCGGTAGACTTGGCCAATTTGCTGCGAAATTGATAGCGCTTAGCGCGCTATGGCTATAGCTTTCAGGGCTTTTTTGGTTTTTCTTCGGCGGCTGGCGGTGCGTCACTGGGAGGTTCACCTTTATTGCGCCCGGCAAACATCGTCCACCACACAATGAGCAACAAGAGCAGCATGGCCCCCAACGCTTCGAGCAAAATCAAACCCATGCCAAAACTCCTGCAATTAGCCCCGAGCATACTGCTTTGCGGTGCCATGCTTTTGCTCGCAGGCTGTGCCGGGCAGCGGGTGTACAGCCCCGCACCAGCGCCCGCAGTTGCGCAGGGCTCGGCCATGGGCAGCGCCACACCGCCTCCAACAGGCCCTGTAGCGTACCCCCAAGACGGCGCGCCTCTGCCACCCACCATCGTGCAAGGCAAAAGCCGCTGGGTAGCGGTGCGCTGGGCCGAGCTGCCCGGCTTTGATAGCGACGCCCTGTACGAAGCCTGGAACGCTTGGACGCACAGCTGCGAGCGCCCTGGCCCAGCCTTGGCCGCGCTCTGCGCCGACGTGCGCCGCCTCTTGCTGGCCACGCCCAGCGAACAACGCCATTGGATGCAAAGCAAGCTGCAGCCGTATCGCGTGGAGCCGCTGTCTGGCCCTCGCACCGGCGTGCCCAGCGAAGGCCTGCTGACGGGTTACTACGAGCCCATGCTGGGTGCCAGCCGCCTGCCCGGCAATGGCTACGCCGTGCCCCTGCACCGCACGCCCAACAATCTTACTAAAGGCAAGCCTTGGTACACCCGCCAACAGGCCGACACCCTGCCCGAAGCCAAGGCCGCGCTGCGTGGACGCGAGATCGCTTACTTGGCCGACCCGCTCGACGCCCTGGTGCTGCACATCCAAGGCTCGGGCCGCTTGCGCATCACCGAGGTCGACGGCAGCACGCGCAACGTGCGCCTGTCCTATGCAGGCTCGAATGAGCAGCCCTACAAAAGCGTAGGCCGTTGGCTGCTCGACCAAGGCGCCATCACAGACGCATCCTGGCCGGGCATCAAGGCCTGGGCCCAGCAAAACCCACAGCGCGTGCAAGAGCTGCTGTGGAGCAACCCGCGCTTGGTGTTCTTCACCGAAGCGCCGCTCGCCGACCCCGACGCAGGCCCGCGCGGCGCACAAGGCGTGGCCCTGACGCCAGGCCGCTCGATCGCCGTGGACCCGCAAAGCATTCCCTACGGCACACCGGTGTGGCTGGCCTCCAAGGGTGCCGCCGCCGACCTGCAGCGCCTGGTGTTTGCGCAAGACACGGGCAGCGCCATAGTGGGCGCGGTGCGGGCCGATTATTTTGCCGGCTGGGGCCCCGATGCGGCAGAGTTGGCAGGCAAACTCAAACAAAGCCTGCAACTCTGGGTTTTGTGGCCAAAATAGGCTGCAAGGTGCATAGAATATGCGTAAACAGCTATTAAATTAGGAGCAAATATGCAGCTTAGCAACCGCAACGCGGCAGCCATTTTGGGCACCCTATTGGCCTTAGCCTGCGTGGCTTGCAGCGCCCCCGGCAGCACCCTCAGCGCTGGCAACAAAGCAGCCAGCAAGGGCGTTTTTTACCGCTGCGAACAAGGCATCGAGTTTGTCGCCCGCTTGGTTGACGACAGCGCAGTGCTCGACGGCTCGCGCGGCTATGACGTGCTCTACCGCGCTGCGGGCAGCACTGTCCCGAACTACAAAAACCTGCGCATGAGCGCCGAGTTTGGCCTGGGCCCCACCGGCCGCGAAGCCGTGGTGAAGTACCCGCTGCTGCCCTTGGCAGTGCGCTGCGCACAAGATTAAAGTTAAAGCACAAGCCATGCGTGGCCGGAGCAGCTGCGTCATGCCAGCTTCACATGTCTGCGCTAAGCTCGCCCTCTTGATGCACGCCTACACCCCTCGTTCTCATTTCTCTGTCTTGGCCACCGGCCTTGTTTGTGCCGCCTTGCTTGGCCCAGCCACCTGCGCTTTAGCACAAGGCACGCCCTTGCAACGCTCTACTTTTGATAGCGTTGCAAG
>CANFOR010000010.1 GCA_947448675.1 Betaproteobacteria bacterium | reverse complement strand
GCGCGCCATGGCGGCGGGCGCGGTGGCGCACTCGCACGCGCAGGTGAGCCTGGCCGTGACGGGCGTGGCTGGGCCCACGGGTGGCAGCCCCAGCAAGCCGGTGGGCACGGTGTGCTTTGCCTGGAGCGTGGCTGGCGTGCTGAGCAGCGAGTTGCAGCACTTTGCCGGTGACCGCGCTGCGGTGCGCCAGGCCACGGTGCTGCATGCGCTGGGCCGCTTGGTTGAGCTTCTTGCCGCCCCACGCTAGAGCGCACAGCATGAACACCCAGCGCCTGCCTGCCGCCAGCCACTTGGTGGACTCGCGCACCGCGTGGCTGCGCCTGCTGGTGACGCTGGCGCTGATGATGGTGGGGGCCAGCGGCATGTATGTGGTGCCCGTGGTGCTGCCGGTGGTGCAAGCCGACTTTGGCGTGGCACGCGCTGCTGCTTCGCTGCCCTACACCCTGGGCATGGTCGGCTTTGGCGTGGGTGGTTTGCTGATGGGCAAGCTGGCCGACCGCTTTGGCGTGGCCGTGCCGCTGAGCCTGGGCGCAGTGTGCCTGGGCCTGGGCTTTGCGCTGGCGGCGATGGCCAACAGCATTTGGCTGTTTGCGCTGGCGCATGGTTTGCTCATTGGCCTGTGCGGCAGCTCGGCCACCTTCTCGCCCCTGCTGGCCGACACCTCGATGTGGTTTGTGCGGCGGCGCGGCATTGCCGTGGCCATTTGCGCCAGTGGCAATTATTTGGGCGGCGCAATTTGGCCGCCCGTGGTGCAGCATTTTGTGCAAAGCGTGGGCTGGCGCGCTACCTACCTGGGCCTTGGCCTGTTTTGTGGTTTAACGATGCTGGCCCTGGCCCAGCTGATGCGCCAGCGGCCACCGCTTGCGCAAGCGGCTGCGCCCCATGCTGCGGGCGCTAGCGCAGCAGCCCCTGGCAGCTTGCCTTTTGGCCTGCCGCCCGCGCAGGCCTTGGCCCTGCTCTGCGCAGCGGCCCTGGGCTGCTGCGTGGCCATGTCGATGCCGCAGGTGCACATCGTGGCCTATTGTTCAGACTTGGGCTACGGCGCAGCGCGCGGCGCAGAAATGCTCTCGCTCATGCTGGGCTGCGGCATTGTGAGCCGCTTGATCTCGGGCGCGATTTGCGACCGCATTGGCGGCCTGCGCACCCTGCTGCTGGGCTCGGGCCTGCAGGGCATTGCGCTGCTGATGTTTTTGCCTTTTGACGGCTTGGTGCCGCTCTACTTGGTGTCGGCGATGTTTGGCTTGTTTCAGGGCGGCATCGTGCCCAGCTACGCCATCATCGTGCGCGAATATTTTGCACCTGCTACGGCGGGCACCAAGGTCGGCGCGGTCATCATGTGCACCATGCTCGGCATGGCCCTGGGCGGCTGGATGTCGGGCAAAGTGTTTGACCTCACCGGCTCGTACCACGCGGCTTTCATGAACGGCATTGCCTGGAACCTGCTGAACTTCGGCATCGTGGCATTCCTGCTGTGGCGCACGCGCCGCGTACCGACTTAAACCCTCACAATGAGGCTGCCACAAACTGCCCGTACACGCCCAGCGGCAGGCCTTGATGAAGGCAAGCGTGCGAGCTGCGCTGCAGCGGCAGCCAGGTAGTGGCCATCTTGCCCACACGCAAGTTGCCGGTGCTGCCCATGTGGCTGGCAGTGCACCGCGAAGTGCGCAGCAGCGGTAGCATTCGGGCGGTGTACGATTTTTTGGCCCGCCAATTGCCCAAAGTACTGTAGAAAAAAAGGAGCTTGTATGGAATGGTTTACCGGTTTTGAGGAGCGCCGCTTCGCGGTCAATGGCACCGAGATTTTTGCCCGCGTGCCCAGCAACGGCGTAGCGGCTGGCAAACCCGCACTCTTGCTCTTGCACGGCTTTCCGCAAAGCCATGTGATGTGGCGGCGCGTGGCTCTGGCTTTGCAAAACGACTACCAAGTGGTCATGCCCGACCTGCGCGGCTATGGCGATTCGGCCAAGCCCGTGGGCCAAGCCGAGCACGCCAATTACAGCAAGCGCACCATGGCGCAAGACATGCTGGAGCTGATGCACACGCTAGGCCATAAGCGTTTTTACCTCTGCGGCCACGACCGAGGTGGCCGCGTGGCCGCGCGCTTGGCGCTCGACTACCCGCAGTGCGTGCGCAAACTCTGTGTGATCGACATCGCGCCCACGCTCGACATGTACGACGCCACCAACATGGCTTTCGCCAGGGCCTACTACCACTGGTTCCATTTGATCCAACCCACGCCCCTGCCCGAGACCATGATCAACGCCGCGTGGAAGCACTACTTGCACGCCAAATTAGGTGGCTGGGGCTCGGGTGGCATGGCGGCCTACGAGCCCCAGGCCGTGGCCGAATACGAGCGCCACTTTGCCAAGCCCGAAACCATACACGCCATGTGCGAAGACTACCGCGCCAGCGCGGGCATCGACCTCGCACACGACCGCGCCTCGCGCGAGCCCGCAGTGGGAGCACAAAAAATTGCCTGCGACCTGTTGGTGCTGTGGGGTGAGCGCGGCGTGGTACACAAAATGTTCAAGCCCATCGACCTGTGGCAAGCCCAGTGCACAGGCGCGGTAAGCGGTCAGGCCATGCCTGCAGGGCATTTCATTCCTGAAGAGTTGCCCGCTGCTAGCGCTGCTGCACTGAATGCATTTTTTCAGTAAGGAATGGCTTCCCTCGCACGACTAGCTTCTTACAGCCCAACTTAAAGACCCACCTATGCTCGCCAAACTCAACACCGTCTTCCCGCTGCGCTACAGCGCCTTTGGTCTGTGCATTGCGGGCTTTTTTATCAGCCTGGTGCCGGTGGCTGTGATGGGTGCGGGTTGGCTCGTTAATTTACTGTTTTTGTTCTTGGTGGTGGTGGGCACGCGCGACCTGCTGCAAAGCAAGCACGCCATTTTGCGCAACTACCCAGTGATTGGCCACATGCGGTTTTTGCTGGAATTTATTCGGCCCGAAATGCGCCAATATTTTTTAGAAGACGACAACACGCAAACGCCCTTCTCGCGCGCGCAGCGCAGCCTGGTCTACCAGCGTGCCAAAGGCGAGGCCGACAAACGGCCCTTTGGCACCCAGCTCGATGTGGCGGCCGATGGCTACGAGTGGATCAACCACTCGGTAGCGCCCACGCGCATTGGCACACACGACTTTCGCGTCACCATTGGCGCTGGCCGCGCCCAGCCTTACGCGGCCAGTGTGTTCAACATCTCGGCGATGAGTTTTGGAGCGCTGTCGGCCAACGCGATTTTGGCGCTCAACCAAGGGGCCAAGCGCGGTGGCTTCGCGCATGACACGGGCGAGGGCTCGATCAGCGTGCACCACCGCGTGCACGGCGGCGACCTCATTTGGGAAGTGGCCTCAGGCTACTTTGGTTGCCGCAACGCAGACGGCAGCTTCAACGCCGACAAATTTGCCGAAAACGCGCGCGACCCGCAAGTGAAATTGATCGAGCTCAAGCTCAGCCAAGGTGCCAAGCCGGGCCATGGCGGCATGTTGCCCGGCCCCAAGGTTACGCCCGAGATTGCCATGGCGCGTGGCGTGCCAGTGGGCGTGGACTGCGTCTCACCCGCCTCGCACAGTGCCTTTGCTACGCCGATTGAAATGATGCAGTTCATTGAAAAACTGCGCACACTCTCGGGCGGCAAACCCACGGGTTTTAAGCTCTGCATCGGCCACCCGTGGGAATGGTTTGCCATGGTCAAAGCCATGCTGCAAACGGGCATCACGCCGGACTTCATCGTCGTAGACGGCGCCGAGGGCGGCACGGGTGCAGCGCCGCTGGAATTCACCGACCACGTGGGTGCACCGCTGCAAGAAGGCTTGCTCTTGGTGCACAACACGCTGATGGGCGTGGGCCTGCGCGAGCAAATCAAGATCGGTTGCGCAGGCAAAGTGGTCAGTGCTTTTGACATGGCGCGCGTGATGGCCTTGGGTGCAGACTGGTGCAATAGCGCGCGCGGTTTTATGTTTGCGCTGGGCTGCATTCAGGCGCAAAGCTGCCACACTGGCAACTGCCCCACCGGCGTGACCACACAAGACGCGGTGCGCCAGCAGGCCCTGCATGTGCCCACCAAGGCCGAGCGCGTGCACCAATTTCACCAAGAAACTTTAAAGGCCTTGCAAGAGATCGTGCAGGCCGCGGGTTTGATGCACCCGCAAGACATCAGCGCCCACCACATCGTGCGCCGCGTCAACGAAAACGAGGTGCGCTTGCTGGCCAATTTGGTGCCACAAGTCGCCAGCGGTAGCCTGCTCGATGACCGCTTAGCCGAGCAACACAATGTGTTCAAGCTGTACTGGCCGCTGGCCCAAGCGGCCAGCTTTGCACTACAAAAACAATAGCTGTCAACGCACGCGCAGAGCGCGTTTCCAGGCGTTTTTCCATACACAACACGGCTTGGTCTTTGCTAAGCAAAGTAGCGCCATGGGCCACCGCCAGGTCGATGAAAATTTGGTCGTCTAGGTCTTTGCAGCTGAAGGGCGCTTTGCTGGCGGCCTGCACCATGCGGGCTTGTGCATCAAAAGCCGCGAGCACGTTTGCTGCGTCAATGGCCCCGCGCTGCATGCGCGCCGCAATGTGCGGGTAGGCCAGCACGCGCTGCAGTTCTGCGCGCATGGCCGGGGTGCTGATCCAGTCCAGCTCTGCTTTGTGTAGCGCGGCTGTTGCCAGTGCTGCCTTTAAGGGCGCAAGGCCGGGGTCGTCGAAGACGAACAGGTCTAAAACGATGTTCGTGTCGAGCACCAAAACGGTATGGGTGTCGCGCACCAAGACGAGCGGGGCGCGCGGCGCTTCAAGTTCGGGCACTGCCTCTGACCATGTCAAATTTGAACAAACGGCACTCGATGGGGCCGTTCCACATCGGCATGCGGCGCGATTCTTTCAAGCGCATGCGGCCGGGCAGTTTGAGGTCGGGGCTGAGCACCCAGCCCGTCCAACCAGCGTAGTTTTTCTTCCAGTGCGCGGCCAGTTGGGTGAAGAAGTCGTCTTGCCCGCCGCTTCCCGCCGTCTCGATGCGTTCGCCCCGCGCTGCGCCTGCGGCGGCAATGCGCTCGCCATAGGGTGGGTTGACCAGCATCACGCCGCCCTCGGCGGGCGGCATGCGCTGCAGTGCGTCGCCACCGCGAAACTCAATGCAACTGGCCACGCCTGCGCGCTGCGCATTGCGCACTGCAAAATCCACCATGCGGTGCGCTACGTCAGAACCAAAAATGGCCACAGAGCCCACCAGCTGTGCGTTAGCAGCTTCGTTTTTAATAGCATTCCACACATGCGCTTGGTAGGGAAGGAGTTTTTCGAAACCGAAGTGGCGGCCACTGCCAGGAGCGATGTTGCAAGCGATTTGCGCCGCTTCAATGGCAATCGTGCCACTGCCGCAGCAGGGGTCGTACAAAGGTGCAGGAGCAGGCCCACCGGCCAGTGCCGCGCGTGCGCTATCGCCCCATCCACTGGCTTCGATCATCGCGGCGGCCAGGGTTTCTTTGAGTGGCGCATCGCCTTTGTCTTCACGCCAGCCGCGCTTGAACAGGGGCTCGCCCGAAGTGTCGATATAGAGCGTGACCATCTCGTGCGTCAGGTGGGCGTAGACGCGCGCGTCGGGCCAACGCACCTCAACGCTGGGACGCTCGCCGCTCTTGTGGCGAAAGCGGTCGGCAATCGCGTCTTTCACTTTCAGTGCCGCAAAGTTCAGGCTTTTGAGTGGGCTGTGCTGGGCGGTGATTTCGATCTTGAAGGTTTGCTTGTTGGTAAACCAAATCTCCCAGGCTACGCTGCCCGCTGCGTTGTAAATGTCTTCTTCGTGGCGGTAGGGCTGGTGCTGCAACTCCACCAACACGCGCTGGGCCAAGCGGCAATGCAGGTTGAGCAGCATGGCGTCGCGCCACGAGGCAATGAGCTGCACGCCGCCGCGCGAGGCGCTGATCTGCAGGCCACCCGGCGCAGCTTCGCTGGCTGCAGTAGCGCCAGAGGCTGCTGCAAGGCTGGGCGCAGCATGGCCCAAGATGCGCAGCACTTCGGCGCGCAACAGGTCTTCTACGCCAGCGGCGCAGGGTAAAAACAATCGGAGGTCGTTCATAGGAGCGCTATCACAGCGCCTTTCGTAAATTGGCTGGCGCAATGCGCAGCGCTTCGCGGTATTTGGCCACAGTTCGGCGCGCGCACTCAATACCCTGCTCTTTGAGCATGTCGGCGATCTTGCTGTCGGACAGTGGTTTGCGCAGATCTTCTGCGGCAACAAATTGTTTGATGAGGGCGCGCACCGCGGTGCTCGACGCATTGCCACCCGTCTCGGTGCCCAAGGCCGAGCCAAAGAAATACTTCAGCTCAAAAGTGCCAAAGGGCGTGGACATGTATTTGGCCGTGGTCACGCGGCTGATGGTGGACTCGTGCAGGCCCAGTTCGTCGGCAATTTCACGCAACACCAAAGGGCGCATGGCCAGCTCGCCGTGGGTGAAAAAGTTTTTTTGCCGCTCGATGATGGCGTTGGAGACGCGCAAGATGGTGTCAAAGCGCTGCTGCACGTTTTTAATAAACCAACGCGCCTCTTGCAGGCGCTGCTGCAAGGCAGCGTGGCTACCGCCCTTGTGGCCGCGCAGGGCGTTGGCGTAGATGTCGTGCACCTTGAGCTTGGGCATGACGTCGGCATTGAGCTGGGCGCGGAACTGGCTTTGCGTGCCGCGCCCGGTTTTCACCACCAGAACATCGGGCACCACCAGGTTGCGCTCGGTGTCGACAAAGCGGCGACCGGGTTTGGGCTCTAAACGGCCGATCAAGGCCACGGCCAGGCGCAGCGTGGCTTCGTCGGCTTTGCACAAGGGCACCAGGCGCTTGAAGTCGCGCCGGGCCAAAAAATCCATCGGCTGCGCGCAAATGGCCAGGGCTGCTGTGCGCAATTCTTCGCTCAGGGCCGCGCTCGGCAGGGCCTGGATTTGCAGTTGCAGGCACTCGCCCAGGTCGCGCGCGCCCACGCCTGCAGGTTCGAGCTGGTGCAAGTGGCGCAGGGCCAAGCCCAAAAGCTGCTGCACTTCTTCTACCCGTTCGATGTCTTCACTCTGCGCGCCCAGCAGGGCCTGGGCCAGCTCGAGCAGGCTGCCGTCCAGGTAGCCGTCGTCGGTGAGCGACTCGATCAAAAAATGCAGGGCGGCGCGGTCTTGCGCGCTCAGGCGCAGGTGCCGGGCCTGGGCATGCAGGTGGTCTTGCAGGGACTCGTGGGCGTGGTTCCAGCTCTCGGCTTCGGTGTCGCTGGCCTCGTTGTTGTGGGTACGCGCGGGTGCGTCGCTGCCCCATTCGCTGTCGTCGGGGGCCATTTCTACGCTGCCGTCACCGTCCCAGCTTTCGTCGAGTGGCGCTTCGTTTTCAGATGATGAATCGGCTGTAACGCCCGTGGAATCAGCGTTATTAGCTATTGAATTAGGAGCGTCGTAGGTTTCAAAAGTATCTGCATCGTCGGCCGGTAGCGGGCTGTCGGCTTGCGCGGGGCCGCTCTCGGTGGGCAGCGGGGCTTCTTCTTCGCGCTCTAAAAACGGGTTGTCGTCGAGCATTTGCTCGACCTCTTGCGAGAGTTCGAGCGTCGACAATTGCAGCAAGCGAATCGACTGCTGCAATTGCGGCGTGAGTGCTAAATGCTGCGAGACGCGCAGCGACAGGCCTTGCTTCATAGCGGCGCTAATCTGCTCACATCTTGAAGTGCTCGCCCAGGTAGACCCGGCGCACGTCAGCGTTGTCAACAATCTCTTGCGGTGTGCCACGGGCCAGCACGGTGCCCTCGCTGATGATGTAGGCGTGGTCGCAAATGCCCAGGGTTTCGCGCACATTGTGGTCGGTAATGAGCACACCAATGCCGCGCTCTTTGAGGAAGCCGATGATGCGCTGGATCTCGATCACAGCAATCGGGTCGATGCCCGCAAAGGGTTCGTCGAGCAAAATAAAACGCGGCTGCGAGGCCAGGGCGCGGGCAATCTCGACGCGGCGCCGCTCGCCCCCTGAGAGCGCGGGCGCAGGCGACAGGCGCAGGTGCTCGACGCGCAGGTCTTGCAAGAGCTCGGTCAGGCGGCGCTCGATCTCAGCGCTCTCCAACGGCTGGCCTTGCTTGGGGCCCTCGTGGTAGGTTTGCAGCTCCAGCACGGCACGCACGTTTTCTTCGACATTGAGCTTGCGAAAGATCGACGCCTCTTGCGGCAAGTAAGACAGCCCCAGGCGCGAGCGGCGGTGGATCGGCATGCGCTCGACGCGCTCGCCGTCAATGCTGATCTGCCCCGCGTCAGCGCGCACCAAGCCGACGATCATGTAAAACGAGGTGGTTTTGCCTGCGCCATTGGGGCCGAGCAAGCCCACGACTTCGCCTTTGTTCACGGCCAGTGAAACGCTTTTAACAACCTTGCGCGCGCCGTAGGATTTTTGCAGCCCGGTGGCTTCTAAACGGCTGTGCTCCACGCTCACTGTTTGCCCTCGGCAGCGGGCTTGCCATCGCCCAACTGCGGCGACTTGCGCAAGTTGGCCGCAGCGGGTGCTGGGGCAGCCGATGGCGCACCGGGCACGGCCACTTCGAGGGCGGCGCGCGGTGTCAGCATGGCGCGGATGCGACCGCCGGGGTTGCTGCTGGTGGCGGCGCTGGCGTTCGGGGCGGCTGCGCCCACGCGGCTTTCGACGGTGAAGATGTCGGTGGCGTTGTTGTAGGTAATCAGGCTGCCCTGGGTTTCGTCGTTCAAAAGCGCGCCCTTGTAGCGGCGCAGCACGGCCTGCTTGGTGAAGGTCATGACGTCGGCCTTGCCGTCGTAGTAGACGGTGTCGCTCTCGGCCTCGATGCTTTCGTCGGCACCGTCGCGCTTTTGCTTGAAGTAAGCCTGTTTGGGCGCTGCCGACTGCACGGTGGCGTATTGGTAGCCCTCGGGGTCTTGGCGCACCTCGATGCGCGCACCGCGCATCACCATGCTGCCCTTGGTGAGCACCACATTGCCGGTGAAGACGCTGGTTTGCTTGAGGTCATCATGGCGCAAAGCGTCGGCCTCGATGTTCATGGGTTTGAGCCGGTCGGCCTTTTCGGCCAGCGCAGGGGTGGCCCACCAACACGCAGCCAGGGCGGCGCACAGCAGCGAAGCAAATGGAAACCAAAGTAAACGTGGGGGGTGGGTCATAACGGCATGAAACTTGCCTTGATTGTAGTGCGGGCTTTGCAACACTTACCGCGTTTGTTGCTATGCTTGGCGCATCCAAGGGCTTGGCACTGTGTTGCGCAAGACCCCTTGAGGAAGCCTATGCAAGCCCATCGACCCTTTACCCTGCCCCTACTGGCGAGTGTGCTGCTCGCGGGCTGCGCCAGTACGCACTTGCCACCCAGCGTGAACGAGATCGCTACCCCATTGCCCGCGCAGTGGCAGGCCACGCAGCCGCACAATGGCCAGCTGCAAGACCTGCGCAATTGGTGGCAGCAGTTCCAAGACCCGCTGCTGCTGGAGCTGATCGACGCGGCACAAAAAGTCAGCCCCACACTGTCGGCGGCGCGTTCGCAGATCGAACAAGCGCGCTCGAACCGTGTAGCGGCAGGCGCTGCGCTCTTGCCGCAAGCCAACTTCTCGGCCAGCAGCGCCCGCGCCGTGGCCCGGTCCAACACCGCGCCAGCGACCACCTCGCAAGCTGCCCTGGGTTTTGGCAACGCGCAACTGCCCTACTGGGACTTGGACCTGTTCAGTGGCAACCGCGCCACGCGCGACGCGGCGCAAGAGCGTTTGGCCGGTAGCCAAGCCCAGTGGCACGATGCCCGTGTGGCGGTAGCGGCTGAGGTGGCAGGCGAATACCTGAACTGGCGCACTTGCAGCATGCTGGAGCTGGTGTTGGCGCAAGACAGCCTGTCGCGCAATGCCACCGCGCGGCTCACGCACATCAGCAGCAGCGCAGGCTTTGCGCCGCAGTCCAATGCGGCCTTGGCCCAGGCTGGCGCAGCGCAGGCGCGCAGCAGCCTGGCGAGCCAGCACGCGCAGTGCGAGCTGTCGGTCAAAAACCTGGTGGCGCTCACTGCCATCGACGAGCCCGCGCTGCGCCTGCGCTTGGCTCCTGTTGCCTTGCCAAGCGGCTTGCAAGCCGACGCCACTGGCGCTCTACCCCTGACCAGCGCCACCATTGCGGCGCTGGTGCTGCCCCAGCCGCAGAGCCTGGCCATTGACAGCCTGCCTGCCCAGGTGATTGCCCAGCGGCCCGATGTGTTCCGCGCCGAGCGCGAACTGATGGCCGCGCGCGCCGAGGTGGCGGCCACCTATGCCACCAAGCTGCCGCAAGTCACCTTGGGCGGCTCGATTGGGCGCATCAATGTGCTGTCGCGCGGGGCCACCAGCAATGCCGACACGTGGTCGGTCGGACCGCTGTCGCTCAACCTGCCGCTGTGGGACTGGGGCCAGCACAATGCCGCCATCGCAGCCGCCACGGCGCGCTATGACGACGCGGCCAGCAGCTACTTGGCCAGGGTGCGTGGCGCCGTGAAGGAGGTTGAGCAGGCTTTGGTCAACCTGCAAAGTGCGGGCGCACGCAATGGTGATGCATTCATCGCCGCAACGGGCTATCTCAGCAGCGTGCAAGCGGCCGAGCAGCGCTACCACGCGGGCCTGGGTTCCCTGGTGGAGCTAGAAGACACGCGCCGCGTGGCCCTGCAGGCCGAGCAAGCTCTGCTGGGCTTGCAGCTCGAACGCGCCAATGCCTGGATCGCGCTGTACCGCGCCGCCGGTGGTGGTTGGCAGCGGCCCGAGGCCACGGCCAATAGCAGCGCCACAGCCGCGCCCACCACGCCTTAATCGCCTTTGAATAGTCCTTGGATCGCCCTTTGATTTTTGCCGCGAAAGCTCGCTATGCCCCAAACCATGTCCCGTTTTTTTCCTAACCAAAATACTATTATTTTGATAGCTGCCTGCGCAATACTGGCGGGCTTTGCAGCACTTTTTTCTTTTAACAGCCGGGCGGCAGACAAGCCCGAAGCCAGCCCTGGCAAACCGGCTTTAACGATCAGCAGCGTGCCAGCGCAAAGCAGCCAATTGGCCGTTCAGCTGGCGGCCAATGGCTCGGTGGCGGCTTGGCAAGAAGCCAGCCTGGGCACCGAGTCGAATGGCCTGCGTTTGACCGAGGTGCGCGTGAATGTGGGCGACCCGGTGCGCAAAGGCCAGGTGCTGGCGCGGTTTGCGGCCGAGTCGCTGCGCGCCGATGTAGCCCAAGCCAGGGCGGCTTTGGCCGAGGCGCAGGCCAATGCGCAAGACGCAGCCGCCAATGCCGAGCGAGCGCGCAGCATCCAGGCCAGTGGGGCGCTGAGCAGCCAACAGATCGCGCAGTACAGCACGGCCGAGCTCACCGCCAAAGCCCGGGTCGAGGCGGCACGCGCCAGCTTGGTTGCGCAAGAGATTCGCCTGGCCCACACGGAGCTGCTGGCGCCCGACAGCGGCATCATCTCGGCACGCAGCGCCACCGTGGGCGCGGTGCTGCCAGCGGGTAGCGAGCTGTTTCGCATGATTCGCCAAGGCCGTTTGGAGTGGCGCGCAGAAATGCCCTCTGACCAACTGGTGCGCATCAAAGCCGGCTTGACCGTGAACGTGGCTGGGCCCACCGGCGTCAACGCCAGCGGCAAGGTGCGCATGCTGGCCCCCACGGTAGACCCGCAAACCCGCAATGGCCTGGTCTATGTGGACCTGCCCACGGCAGGTGCTGCGGCAGCGGGGCTCAAGGCGGGCATGTTTGCCAAAGGTGAGTTTGTGCTGGGCGGCTCGGGCGGTGTGACGGTGCCCACCCAGGCGGTGGTGGTGCGCGACGGTTTTGCCTATGTGTTCAAACTGACCGACGCGCAACATGTGCAGCAAGTGAAGGTGCAGACCGGCAGGCGCCTGGCCAGCAGCGTAGAAATCACCGCAGGCCTCAAAGCGGGCGAGGCCGTGGCCGCCAATGGTGCGGGCTTTTTGAGCGACGGCGATGTGGTGCGGGTGGTCAACACACCATGAATTTCTCAGCCTATTCCATTCGCAACCCGATCCCGGCAATCATGCTGTTTGCCCTGCTGTCGCTGGCGGGTTTGCTGGCCTACCGCAGCAGTGCGGTGCAAGACTTCCCCGACATCGAGTTGCCGATCATCAGCGTAGACGCATCGCTGCCGGGCGCGGCCCCGGCCCAGCTTGAAACTTCGATTGCGCGCAAGATTGAAAATAGCGTTGCCACCCTGCAGGGCGTAAAGAATATCTACACCCATGTGCGCGATGGCGAAGTGAGCATCCAGGTCGAATTTATTCTGGAAAAAAACCCGTCTGATGCGGTGAACGAAGTGCGTGACGCCGTGGCCCGCATCCGCGCCGACCTGCCCAGCGAGTTGCGCGACCCCGCCGTCACCCGCGCCTCTACGGCGGGACGGGTGGTGCAAACTTTCAGCCTGCAATCGGAACGGCTCGACGCGCAAGAGCTGTCGTGGTTAGTGGACAACACGGTGGCCAAACGCCTGCTGGCGGTGCCCGGTGTGGGCGCTGTGAAACGCATGGGCGGCGTAACGCGTGAGGTGCAGGTGTTGCTCGACGCCAACCGCATGGCGGCGCTCAAGGTCTCGGCCTTGGATGTGTCGCGCCAACTCAAGCAAGTGCAGCAAGAAGCCCCCGGCGGGCGTGGCGATGTGGGCGGTGCCGAACAGTCGGTGCGCACCATTGCCACCGCACGCACGGTTGCCGAATTGGCGAGCATGGAAATCCCCCTGCCAGACACCGGCGCGGGGGGCCGCAAAATTCGCCTTGACCAAGTGGCCCAGGTGCTCGACACCGTGGCCGAGCCACGCGCCGTAGCCTTGCAAGACGGCCAACGGGTAGTGGGCTTTGAAGTGTTTCGCACCAAGGGTGCCAGCGAAATCGACGTCGCCCGCGGCACCCGCGCTGCCGTGGCCGAGTTGCAAGCCCAATACCCACAGCTCACGCTGACGCAGGTGATCGACAACTCCGCCCCCGTAGAAGAAAACTTCAAGGGCTCGATGGAATTGCTCTATGAAGGCGCGCTCTTGGCCGTGCTGGTGGTATGGCTCTTTTTGCGCGACTGGCGCGCCACCTTGGTGGCGGCTGCCGCGCTGCCGCTGTCGGTCATTCCAGCCTTCTTGGGCATGAAGTATTTTGGCTACACGCTCAATACCGTGACCCTGCTGTCGCTGGCCTTGGTGGTCGGTGTGCTGGTGGACGACGCGATTGTAGAAATTGAAAACATTTCGCGGCATTTGCGCATGGGCAAAACACCGTTTCAAGCGGCGATGGAAGCCGCTGACGAAATTGGCCTGGCGGTGATTGCCACCACCTTTGCCTTGGTTGCGGTGTTTTTGCCCACGGCATTTATGGGTGGCGTGCCGGGCTTGTTCTTCAAACAATTTGGCTGGACGGCAGTGCTGGCGATATTGGCTTCACTGGTGGTGGCGCGCTTGCTCACGCCCATGATGGCGGCCTACTTGCTCAAGCCCACGGCGCACCTTGAGGAACAAGACGGGCGCATCATGCGCAGCTATATGGTCGCCATGCAATGGTGCCTGCGCCACCGTTGGTGGACGGCGCTGGCCTCGGCGCTGTTCTTTGCGGGCTCGATTGCCTTGGTGCCCCTGCTGCCCACCGGTTTTGTGCCACCGTCGGACCGTGGGCAAACGCAAATCAATATCGAACTGCCACCGGGCAGCACACTGGCCGAGACCTATGCCACGGCAGAGCAGGCGCGCTTGGTGGCCATGCAAGTGCCGCATGTGAAGAGCGTGTTCAGCTCGATTGGTGGTGGCTCCAGTGGTGATGCTTTTGCACCCGGCGCGGCAGCCGAAGCACGGCGCGCCATTCTCACCGTGACGACCACCCACCGGCGCGAGCGCACGGAATCTTTGCAAGCGCTGGAAACGCGCATTCGCGACCAGCTCTCGGCCTTGCCCGGTGCGCGCTTTCAAGTCGGCCCGCCCGACACGGGCACCAAAATGCTTTTGGTGCTCAAGAGCGACGACCCGCTGGCCTTGATCGAAGCCTCGCGCAATGTCGAGCGCGAGCTGCGTGGCATGCAAGGCATTGGCAATGTGAGCTCCAGCGCCAGCTTGGTACGCCCAGAGATCATGGTGCGACCCGACTTTGCCCGGGCCGCCGACATGGGCGTTACGGCGGCCAATATGGGCGACACGGTGCGCGTTGCCACGGCAGGCGACTACGACCAAGCCCTGGCCAAGCTCAACCTCACCGAACGCCAAGTGCCGATTCGCGTCAAATTGCCCAGCGCTGCGCGCGCCGACCTCGACGCCTTGGCACGCTTGAACGTGCCGGGCAAAGCCGGGCCGGTGATGCTGGGCAATGTGGCCACGCTGAGCCTGGAGTCTGGCCCCGCAGAAATCGAGCGCCTGAACCGCAGCCGCAATGTGGTGCTCACCGTAGAGCTAGGTGGCCGCGAACTGGGCCAAGTGAGCGAAGAAGCACGCAATTTGCCAAGCATGAAAAACTTGCCGCCCGCAGTGAAAATGGCCGACCTGGGCGACGCCGAAGAAATGAAGGCATTGTTTGGCAGCTTTGGCATTGCCATGGCCATTGGCGTGCTGTGCATTTACGGCGTGTTGGTGCTTTTGTTCAAAGACTTTATGCAGCCCGCGACGATTTTGGCTGCACTTCCACTGTCGATGGGTGGGGCTTTTGTGGCCCTGCTGCTCACCGGCAAGGCGCTGTCGATGCCCTCGATGATTGGGCTCGTCATGCTGATGGGTATCGTCACCAAAAATTCGATTTTGCTGGTGGAATACGCCATCGTTGCGCGCCAGGGCCACGACAGGAGCGATGGGCGCCCCGCCGTCGCAGGCCTGAGCCGTTTTGACGCACTGGTAGACGCCTGCCACAAGCGCAGCCGCCCGATTGTGATGACCACCATCGCCATGGGCACCGGCATGCTGCCCCTGGCCCTGGGCTGGGGCGCTGACCCGAGCTTTCGCAGCCCGATGGCGGTGGCGGTGATTGGTGGACTCATCACCTCGACTCTGCTGAGCTTGCTGGTGGTGCCTGCAGTGTTCACCTTTGTCGACGATTTCGAACACATGCTGGGGCGCTTCGTACAGCGCATCCGCGGGCAACGCAAAGTCTAGCGGCGGCCAAAGAACTTGGCGCGGCCTCGCCTGACCATAGCCTTGCAGGCTTAGCTTGGCGTATGGCGGATTTTGTGCATCAGGGCCGTGGTGGAATAGCCATCGACAAAGGCCAGTGCCAAGGCCTTACCGCCATAGGACTCCACCAGCGCCGTCTCTGGCAGGCGCTGCATGTCGTAGTCGCCGCCCTTGACCAAAATGTCAGGGCGCAGCTCCGCGATGATTTCCAGCGGCGTGTCTTCGCCAAACCATGTCACCAAACTCACCGATTCAAGCGCTGCCAGCAATGCGGCGCGGTCTTGCTCGGAGTTGAGTGGGCGGTCTGGGCCCTTGCCCAGGCGGCGTGCAGAAGCATCGGTATTGAGCGCCACCACCAGCGAAGCACCAAGGGCACGCGCTTGCGCCAAATAGCTGGCGTGGCCACGGTGCAGCACGTCAAACACGCCATTGGTAAAAACCACCGGGCGCGGCAACAAAGCCATGCGCTGAAGAGCTTGCGTGCGGCTGGCAAGTTTGCTTAGAAAAGCAGGGGGAGCGAGGTTCACTGCAGCCGGGCCAAGCTGAGCAGCAGGGTGCTCAGGCTACGCGGGGCGCTGCACTGGCGACCAAGACCGCCAGCTCTTTGCGGTAGCGGTTGAGCTCTTGTACCGTGGTGAAGCTGCGCTCCATCAACAAGCTCATATTGTGCAAAATGCGCTCGACCACTTTGCCTTCCCAGACCGCGTCAAACTTGATCTGCGTATCGAGCCAGGCCTCTAACCACTCAGGGTTGGGCAGGCGGCTTTGGATGGTGTCGCGCGGGAACAAGGCCTTGTTCACATGCAAATTGGTCGGGTGCAGTGCTTGGGCAGTGCGCCGCGCACTGGCCATCAGCACGCCCACCTTGGTAAAGGCCGCTTTGGCTTCGTTGCCGAAGTTACCAATGGCGCGCTTCATGTAACGCAGGTAGGCACCCCCATGACGGGCTTCGTCTTGGCTGAGCTTGGTGTAGATGTTTTTGATGACCGGCTCGCTATGCCATTCGCTGGCGCGGCGGTACCAATGGTTGAGGCGGATCTCGCCACAAAAATGCAGCATCAAGGTCTCTAGCGCGGGCGCCGGCTCGAACTCAAAGCGCACTTCGTGCAACTCTTGTTCGGTGGGAGCCAAGTCGGGCCGGAAGCGGCGCAGGTATTCCATCAGCACCAAAGAATGCTTTTGCTCTTCAAAAAACCAGATCGACATAAAGGCCGAGAAATCGGAATCGTCTTTGTTGTCGCGCAAAAACATTTCGGTGGCGGGCAGGGCGCTCCACTCGGTAATGGCGTTCATTTTGATGGTCTGCGCTTGCTCGTCGGAGAGTTGGTGCGCGTCAAAGCTCGACCATGGAATGTCTTTGTCCATGTCCCATCGGACCGATTCGAGCTGCTTGAAGAGTTCTGGGTAGAGCATAGGGGGCTTTCTGCAACTGGACTAATTTTATGCTGTTTATGTGTAAACCCGCTGACAATGCTGCGAGAGCCTCAGCACAATGCACACCAGCAGGTTTAAAAAAATAATTACCGCTTGGTAATAAAAAATACCGTACAGTATCCACAGACTCTGCTGCACCCAAAATCAAATTTTCTACCCAATCTTTTAGTCTGTGATTACGAATCTTTACATATTGCCAACAGACCATCTGGGGAACCCGCCACAGATGGCGCCTCTCCAATGCTTGAGTGGGGCCTGTGGGCTCCATTCCCAGCTTAGTTTTGTGCTGCGAAGCCTGCTTACGCTTTGTGCGTGGGTTGCAATCTTCAAGCGGTTCTCCTCCTCCCTCTCTCTGTGGTTCGCTCGGAGGCGCTTCGCAGCATTTTTGTCTTCTGCACGGCAACCGCACAAGGTGCTTTGTGCCTAACGCGCCCGGCCCACGCCCACTGCGGATTGCCATTGTTGGCTCGGGCATTGCAGGCCTATCGGTGGCGCATCGCCTGCGGGGCAAGGCCGACATCAGTTTGCTCGAAGCGGGGAGTTATTTTGGTGGTCATGCGCATACCGTCGATGTCAGCTTAGACGGCATTCGCCACGGGGTTGACACCGGTTTTTTGGTCTACAACGAGCGCACCTACCCACTGCTGATCGACCTGTTCAAGCAACTGCAGGTCAAGGTCGCCAAGTCCGACATGTCCTTCTCGGTGCAAGTGCCCGGCGCGCGCAAGGGGCAAGCGCTCGAATGGAGCGGCAGCAATTTGTCTACCGTGTTTGCCCAACGCGGCAATCTGCTCAATTGGCGCTTTCTAAGCATGCTGCGCGACCTGCTGCGCTTCAACGCCATGGCCACCCACATGGCCCAAGAGGGCCACGCGGCGCAGTTGACGCAAAGCCTGGGCGCATTTTTAGACCAACACCGCTTTGGCGCGGCGTTCCGAGACTGGTATTTGCTACCTATGGTGGGCTGCATTTGGAGCTGCCCCACCGAGCAAATGCTGCAATTCCCTGTGGCCACCATGGTCCGTTTTTGCCACAACCACGGCCTGCTGCAAGTGGCCCAGCGCCCGCAGTGGTACACCGTGCAAGATGGCTCGCGCAACTACGTGGAAAAAATCATTGGCGGCATTGCCGACAAGCGCTTGAACACCCCAGTCGAGCGCGTGCAGCGCGTCCACGACGCCCAGGGCGCTGGTGTGATGGTCTTCAGCCAAGGCCATGCCGAGCGCTTTGACCACGTGGTGTTGGCCACCCACGCCCCGCAATCGCTGGCCATGTTGGCCGACGCCAGCCCGGCCGAGCGCAAGGTGCTGGGCGCGATGCAAACCCAGGCCAACCGCGCCGTGCTGCACACCGACACCCGGGTGCTGCCACAAAACCGCGCGGCCTGGGCGGCGTGGAACTACGAACGCGCCGCCCCAAGCGGGAATCGCAGTGCTAGCACACCGTGCAGCCCCAGCGCGCCAAGCCAACACAGCAACAGCCAAGTGTGTTTGCACTATCTGCTCAACTTGCTGCAGCCCCTGCCTTTCAAACGCAGTGTGTTGGTATCGCTCAACCCGGTGCGCGCCATTGACCCGGCGCAGGTGCTAGCCGAGTTTGACTACGCGCACCCGGTGTTCGACGCCGCCGCCTTGCAAGCCCAGCAGGCCCTGCCCACACTGCAGGGCCAAGGCAACACCTGGTTTTGCGGCGCCTGGACGGGTTACGGCTTTCATGAAGACGGCCTGCGCTCGGGCCTCGAAGTCGCGCAAGCCCTCAGCAAAGCCGCTGTTGCACAGGAGCGCGTGTGAGCAGCGCCCAGGCGCAAATTGGCTTTGGCACAGTGCGCCACGCGCGCCTCTCGCCCGTGCGCAACGCCTTTGCCTACCCCGGGTATTTTTTACTGCTACCCCTGCGCAGCATGGCGGCGCAAGTGCCTGGCGCAGCCGCCGACTTGGCTGTCAACCGTCGCGCCGGGATTAGTTTTTTTGACGCCGACCACGGCGACGGCCGCGCACCCGCACAAGGCGGCGCGCTGGCCTGGCTCGACGAGTTGCTGGCCGCGCAAGGCGTGCTCGACGCGCAGGGTGAGGTCTGGTTGCACTGCTACCCCCGGGTGCTGGGCTACAGCTTCAAGCCTGTGAGCTTTTGGTACTGCCATCGTGCAGACCATTCGCTGGCGGCGATTGTGGTTGAGGTCAACAACACCTTTGGCCAACGCCACTGCTACTTGCTGCCCTCGCCGCGTTGGGGCCAAGAACTGCGCGCCAGCAAGGCCTTTCATGTCTCGCCCTTTTGTGCGGTCGAGGGCAACTACCGCTTCCGCTTTATGTTCACGCCTGGGCGCGAGCGCACCGTGGTGCGCATTGACTACGACGGCGCAGCGGGCCCGCTCTTGCAAACCAGCGTCAGCGGCCATCTGCAGCTGGCCAGCGCCGCCGCTTTGCGCCGCGCTTTTTGGCGCTACCCGGCCATGAGTTGGGGCGTGATCGCACGCATCCACTGGCAGGCGCTCAAGCTGGCGGCCAAGCGCCTGCGCTTCTTTGGCAAACCCCCACTTCCCAGCGACTTTGTGACCCGATGAACCCAAGCCTTAACCCCAACCCACGTGCGGCTGCGCACGCCACTGCGAGCGCGCCAACCCCCAGTGCAGCCAGCGCCCAAACGCAAGCCACGGCACGCCTACCCGCCGCCGCACGCACCGCCCTCCAACTGATGGAAAAGCTGGCCCAGGGCAGCCTAACACTGCACGGCCCCGACAGCTTCGTGCGCCAATTTGGCAATGGCCAAGCGCCGCACGCCAGCATCCGCTTGGCCAACTGGAAGGTCTGCAGTGCCGCCCTGAAATCGGGCGACATTGGTTTTGCTGAAGGCTTTATTGCGGGCGACTGGAGCAGCCCCAACCTGACCGAGTTGCTGCAGCTGTTCATCAGCAACCGGCGCGAAATCGAAAGCGTTATCTACGGCAACTGGCTGGGCCGTTTGGTCTACCGCATCCAACACCTGCGCAACCGTAACACCCGCGCCAACAGCGAGAAAAACATCCACGCCCATTACGACCTGGGCAATGCCTTTTATGCGCTGTGGCTCGACGGCACGATGAACTATTCATCGGCCTGGTTTGAAGGCAAGGCCGATTCCCAAAACGGACAGAACGCGCAAGACCTGCAGGGCGCCCAGCATGCCAAAGTGCGCCGCGCCCTGCGCATGGTGAACGCCCAGCCGGGCGAGCGCATTTTAGAAATCGGTTGCGGCTGGGGCGCGCTGGCCGAAAAAGCTGCGTTGGAGTTCGGTGCCAAAGTCACCGGCGTGACCTTGAGCCACGCGCAGTTGCGCTATGCCCAAGAGCGCATGCAGGCCGTCAGCGCGCAAACTGGCATAGCCAGCGACTTGCGACTGCAAGACTACCGTGACATTGCCGACGGCCCCTACGACGCGGTCTGCTCTATCGAGATGGTCGAGGCCGTGGGCCGCGAGTATTGGCCGACCTACTTTGCCGCCGTCGCCAAGGCCTTGAAGAGCGGAGGCCGCGCCTGCATCCAAAGCATCGTGATCGACGACGCGCTGTTTGAGCGCTACGTGGGCTCGACCGACTTCATCCAGCAATACATCTTCCCCGGTGGCTGCCTGCCCTGCCCGCGCGAGTTCCGCAAAGCCGCTGCGGCTGCAGGCCTGCAGGTGGTTGATGAGCTGGCTTTTGGTGCCGACTACGCTGAAACCTGTCGCCAGTGGCGCGAGACGTTTTTGGCCCAGCGCGAAGCCGTGCTGCAGCTGGGTTTTGACCAACGCTTTATGCGTATTTGGGAGTTCTACCTGGCCTATTGCGAAGCGGCTTTTGCCAAGGCCAATATCGACGTGGTGCAGTACACCTTGCTCAAAGCATGAGACCCTACTTGCCCCCATCCACTGGCTCCAAATAACCCCCTTTACTGCCCCACAAACAACCCATGAATGCTATGCAATTTATAGCTGTCTACGCACAATCCATGCGCCTTTTGGCCGTTTTATGCCTCATTTTTGGACTGCAAACAGGCTTTGCGCAACCCGCCAGCGTGTTGCATGCGCTGCCCAAAGCCCAGCTCATGGGCAGCACCCGGCTCACGGTGTTTGGCTTTCAAATTTACGATGCCAAACTCTGGGCCGAACCCGGCTTTCCGTCCGAGCACTATGCCCAACACCCACTGGCCTTGGAACTGACCTACCTGCGCGATTTTTCGGGTGCCACGATTGCCAAGCGCTCGGTCAAAGAAATGCGCGGCGTTGCCAGCGTGAGCGACGAAAAAAGCCAGGCCTGGTTCACCCAACTTTTGGCGGTCTTGCCCGACGTGAAGAAGGGCGACCGCGTCTTGGGCCTGTACCACCCGCAGCACGGCATTACCCTGTTCCACAACAGCAAAGCCGTGGGCGAAATCAAAGACCCCGAGCTGGCCCAGGTATTCACCGGCATCTGGCTCTCGCCGCGCACCTCGCAGCCCAGCATGCGCCGCGAGCTGATCGCGCGGGCTCCGCAAGGCTTGCCAGAGCCCTCGCGAGAGCCCTCAACAGGCAGCACGAAAGGCGATGCTAAGCCATGAACGCCCGCGGCAGGCACCCCATGTGGCGCTATGGCCTGCTAGGCCTGCCCTTGGCTTTTGTCGCCCTGCCCCTGTACGTGCTGCTGCCCAACCACTACGCGCGCAGCTTTGGCGTGCCCCTGGCCAGCCTGGGCGCGCTGCTGCTCGGCGCGCGCTTGTTCGACGCCTTGATCGACCCTTTGCTCGGGCGCTGGGTCGACCGCTTGTTTGGCGCAGGCGACTTGGCCAACGCCGCGCAGGTGCCACTGCGCACGGGTGCCCCGCGCGTGCTGCGCTTTGCTTTTGTGGCCTGCGCGTTGCTGGCGCTGGGATTTATTTTGCTGTTCTTTCCGCCGGTGCGCGGCAATGCTTTGCTGGTGTGGGCGGCGCTGTGCCTGCTGCTCACCTACAGCGCTTACAGCGCGGTGAGCGTGGCCCACCAAAGCTGGGGCGCACGCCTGGGTGGCGACGCCGTGCAGCGCAGCCGCATCGTGGCCTGGCGCGAAGGCCTCGGCCTGCTCGGCGTGCTGCTGGCCGCCGTGCTACCCCTGCTGGGTGGCTTGCTACTGAGCACCAGCGTGTTTTGCTTGAGCCTGGCCCTGGCTTGCTGGGCCTGGGCGTATGCGCAGCAGCCAAGCGAAGCGCTAGCGTATGCGCAGCAAAACCAGCAGGCGGTGACGCAAGCAACGCAGCCTGGCGCGCAAACGGCCGCAGCCCTGGCACACGCTAGCAGCGCCTTGGCAGCGCCCAGCGCCAGGCCCAGCGCCGCGCTCACCCTGCCCTTCTCTCGCCCGGCCTTTCGCCGCCTGCTGGCGGTGTTTGTGTTGAACGGCATTGCCAGCGCCATACCCGCCACCTTGGTGCTGTTTTTTGTGCAAGACCGCTTGCAAGCGCCCGCTACCAGCGAAAGCATTTTTTTAGCGCTCTACTTTGCGGCAGCGGCGCTGTCGATGCCGCTGTGGCTGCGCGCGGTGGCACGTTTGGGGCTGGAGCGAGTCTGGCTCGCGGGCATGCTCTTGGCGGTGGGCGTGTTTGCCTTTGCCTCCCAGTTGGGCGCTGGCGACAGCACGGCCTTTGCGCTGGTCTGTGTGCTCTCGGGCGCGGCCCTTGGCGGCGACCTGCTGGTGCCCGGTGCCCTGCTCACTGGCGTGATTCAACGCGCGGGCGACGCCGGCCATGCCGAGGGCGCCTACCTGGGTTGGTGGAACTTTGCCACCAAGCTCAATTTGGCCCTGGCCGCGGGCCTGGCCCTACCGCTCTTGCAAGCCTTTGGCTACAGCCCCGGCGCGCGCAGCGCCGAGGCCTTGCAAGCCTTGATGCTGGCCTATTGCGCGCTGCCATGCACTCTTAAATTGATAGCTAGCTACGCACTTTTTACGCACCCTGTGGAAGGAAACCTTGTATGAAACGCCGTTTTTTATTGTCTCGCAGCGCAGGCCTGGCGGTCAGCGCCACGGGTGCCGCGCTGCTGGGCGCAAGCCTGGGCGGCTGTGCCAGTGCCCCGCAAATTGAAGACTACGCCGCCGAGAAACCGCTGCTCGATTTGCGCGAATACTTCAACGGCACGCTCGACGCCTATGGCGTGTTCACCGACCGCGCGGGCAAGGTGGTCAAACGCTTCAGCGTGCTCATGGTCTGCACCTGGCAGGGCGAACAAGGCGTGCTCGACGAGTCCTTCACCTACTCTGACGGCAGCACGCAAAAGCGGGTCTGGCGCATTCAGAAGATGCCCAATGGCGCCTACACCGGCCGCGCTGACGACGTGGTCGGCACCGCCCAGGGCCAAGCCCGTGGAAATGCGCTGCGCTGGGCTTACACCTTGAGTTTGCCGGTAGACGGCAAGGTCTACGAGGTGCAATTCGACGACTGGATGTACCTGATGGGCGAGCGCGTGATGCTCAATAAAGCCAGCATGCGCAAGTTCGGCTTTCAGCTCGGCGAGGTCACGCTGGCCTTCTACAAGCGCTCTTGAATCCAAAAAATGTCTGCATATGCCCGCAAATGCCCGCCAAATATGCGTTTACAGCTACTTTTTTTATAGCAATCACGCCCCATGCCATTAAACCCCTGCATCAGCGACTGGCCAGGCCAGCGCGTTTGGATCATCGGCGCGTCCAGCGGCATTGGCCAGGCCACGGCCATGGCCCTGCATGCGCGCGGTGCCGTCGTCACGGTGTCGGCGCGCAATGCGCAGGCTCTGGCCGAGCTGGCTGCAGCGCACCCCGGCATGCAGGCTGTGCCGCTTGATGTGCGCGACGCCAAGGCGGTGCAAAGCGCCGCTGACAGCGTGTTTGCCGCCGGTCGGCTGGACCTGCTTCTCTACTGCGCGGGCTACTACAAAGACCAGCGCGCCACGGCTTTTGACCTGCCCGACATGCTGCAGCACCAGGCCGTGAACTACGTGGGCGCGCTGCATGCGCTGGCTGCCACGCTGCCGCGCATGCTGGCACAAAGCGCTGCGGGCGGGCGCGGCAAGGGCCACATTAGCTTGGTGGCCAGCGTGGCCGGTTACCGTGGCCTGCCGCAGTCGCTGGCCTATGGGCCAACCAAGGCGGCACTCATCAACCTGGCCGAAACCCTGTACCAAGACTTGCACGCGCAGGGCCTGGGCGTGAGCATTGTCAACCCGGGTTTTGTTGAAACGCCACTCACCGCACAAAACACTTTTTCCATGCCAGGGCTTATACAGCCTGCGCAAGCAGCTATCGAAATAATAGCGGGTTGGGCACATGGGGCGTTTGAAATTCACTTCCCCAAAGGCTTTACCCGTTGGCTGAAACTGCTGCGTTTGCTACCCTACGGCCTGTATTTCAAAGCCACCCGAAAGTTCACCGGCCTATGAACCCGACATGCGCGCCCCTTACCCCGCCGAGCGCTGCACTGGCTACGGCAGCTGGCACTGCACCTGCCGACCACAGCGCCGCCGTGGCCCGCATTGCGCAGTATTTTGAGCTGCTCAGCCCAGCCAGCTTGGCGCAATTGGGCGACTACTACACACCAGACGCCCGCTTCAAAGACCCCTTCAACGCCGTGCACGGCATTGAAGCCGTGCACGGCATTTTTGCCCACATGTATGTGAGCTTGCACGAACCACGCTTTGTGGTCACGGGTCGCGTGCTGCAAGGCGAACAATGCTTTTTGCTGTGGGACTTTGTGTTTCGCTTCCAGCGCTTTGACACGCAAACCCTGCAAACCGTCAAAGGCTGCTCGCACCTGGTGCTAGCGCCCGACGGCCGCATCAGCAGCCACCGCGACTACTGGGACGCCGCTGAAGAGTTGTATGAAAAGCTGCCGCTGGTGGGCGGCCTGATGCGCTGGCTCAAACGCAGGGCGAACAGTTAGGCGAAGCACGCCTGCTGCTGCGCCAAGCCGTAGTTTTTAAGCTGGCAGGGTGTCGATAAAACTCTGGCGCAGCATCAACTTCTCTTGCAGCTTGGCCAGGTTGGCGTGGTCGGCGCGCCAGTTGATGTGTGGGAAGCGAAAGTCTAAGTAGCCCAGCGCGCAGCCCACAGCGATGTCGGCCAAGCTGAGGTGGATGCCCGCGCAAAAGGGCTTCTCAGCCAAACCTTTGGACATGGCCTTGAGGCTGGCTTGCACTTTGTCCATTTGGCGGTCGATCCAGGCTTGGCTACGCTGCTCAGTGCTGCGGCCGTCCCAGGTGGCTTCTAGGCGCGCCAAGATGGAAGCGTCGAGCAGGCCGTCGGCCAAGGCTTCCCAGGTTTTGACTTCGGCGCGCTCGCGGCCCATGGCTGGGATGAGCTTGCCCACGGGTGACAGGGTGTCGACGTATTCCACGATCACGCGCGAGTCGAACAAGGCCTCGCCACCCTCCATTACCAAGCAGGGCACTTTGCCCAGGGGGTTGGCGTCAGCGATGGTGGTGCCGGGTGCCCAAACGTTTTCTTGCTCGAAGTGAAAGTCGAGTTTTTTCTCCGCCATGACGATGCGCACTTTGCGCACGTAGGGGCTGGTAATTGCACCAATAAGTTTCATGTGTTGCGTATCCCTTTGCTTCATTTTATCGACAAGCCAGGCGGCTACCTGTATGCGTCGACCCATCCGTGGTGCATACCCGACAGTTACAAAGCGCAGGCCTACAATCGCAGCATGACTTTTTCTACGATTTCTGCACTCTCTCCGCTTGACGGTCGCTACGCCGCCAAGCTCAATACCCTGCGCCCCCTGGTCAGCGAACAGGGCTATATGCACCGCCGCGTCCAGGTCGAAGTGGCTTGGATGATTGCGCTGAGCGATGCAGGCTTTGCTGAGTACAAGCCGCTCAGCCCCGGAGCCCGCACTTACTTGCTAGGTTTGGTGAAGAATTTTTCAGAAACCGATGCACAGGCCATAAAAGAGATTGAAAAAACCACCAACCACGACGTAAAAGCCGTGGAGTACTGGATCAAGTCCAAATTCGAGGCCCGGCCCGAGCTGGAAAAAGTCGCCGAATTTGTGCACTTTGCCTGCACCAGCGAAGACATCAACAACACCAGCCACGCCTTGCAGCTCAAGGCCGCGCGCGAGCAGGTGATGCTGCCTGCGCTGGACGCGGTATGCGCCAAGCTGCGCGAGATGGCCCACGCCTACGCCGACCTGCCCATGCTCAGCCGAACCCACGGCCAAACCGCCAGCCCCACCACGCTGGGCAAAGAAATGGCCAATGTGCTGGTGCGCTTGCAGCAAGCGCGCCAGCGCATTGCCCAAGTGCAGGTGCTGGGCAAAATGAACGGCGCGGTGGGCAACTACAACGCCCACTTGGCCGCTTGGCCCGCATTCGACTGGGAAGCCTTTGCCCGCAAAGTGGTCGAGACACCCGAGCCCCTGGGCCTGGGCCTGGCCTTTCAGCCCTACAGCACGCAGATCGAGCCGCACGACTACATGGCCGAGCTGTTTGACGCGGTGGCCCGTAGCAACACCATCATGCTGGACTTCGCGCGCGACGTCTGGGGCTATGTGAGCCTGGGCTACTTCAAGCAGCGGCTCAAGGCGGGCGAGATCGGCTCGTCCACCATGCCGCACAAGGTCAACCCGATTGATTTTGAAAACGCCGAAGGCAACCTGGGCCTGGCCAATGCCCTGTTGCGCCATATGAGCGAGAAGCTGCCCGTCAGCCGCTGGCAGCGCGACCTAACCGACAGCACCGTGCTGCGCAATATCGGTGTGGCCCTGGGCTACAGCCTGTTGGCTTGGCAGTCTTTGCTGGTGGGCATGAACAAGCTAGAGATCAACCACGAAGCCCTGGCCGCTGACCTCGATGCCGCCTGGGAAGTGCTGGCCGAGCCGATTCAAACCGTGATGCGCCGCTACGGCGTGGGCGGCGCTTACGAGAAGCTCAAAGACGTGACACGCGGCAAAACCGTCAGCGCGCAAGACCTGCATGCCTTGGTTCAATCTTTGGAGATTCCCGAACCCGAAAAGCAGCGCCTGCTGGCCATGACACCGGGCAGCTACATTGGCCAGGCGGCCGCGCTGGCACGCCGCGTGTAAACATGGCCATTAAATCCACCATCTTCAAAGCCAACCTGCAAATTGCCGACATCGACCACGGCTACTACGCAGACCACAACCTAACCTTGGCGCGCCACCCCAGCGAGACCGACGAGCGCATGATGGTGCGCTTGGCCGCCTTGGCCTTGAACGCG